>JASJDF010000152.1 GCA_030065715.1 Xenococcaceae cyanobacterium MO_188.B19
ATCGCACCAGATTGGATTGGTTGTGGTTTTTCTTCCAAGCCGGATCAGAGGGAGTTTGCTTACACTCCTGATGCTTTTGTCACAGCTTTAGCAGATTTTATTCAAGCCTTGTACAACTAAAGAAAATTTTTCCAGTTCCAAGGCTTGAATAAAATCTGCTAAAGCTGTGACAAAAGCATCAGGAGTGTAAGCAAACTCCCTCTGATCCGGCTTGGAAGAAAAACCACAACCAATCCAATCTGGTGCGATCGCTCTTGTTCCTTGTTGTGCTAATCCTGGTAGTATGTCCCGCCAACTATAACTTTGGGATACTAAACCATGTAGTAAAACAACTGGTAATAAATTACTTTGACCTATGGGTTCTGCATGACGGTAAAACCATTCTAGGGAATTTACGGTGATTTTATGTTCTGTGATTGACATTTATTTAATTTGCGTACCAGACGCACCAGGATTATAGATAGTTGTATGATTGGGAGATTTTTATTGATTAGAGATTATCATCTCACGAATTGCGATCGCTGTGGCAGGTGCGAGTAAAACGCCGTTGCGATAATGTCCTGTGGCGAGGAGAACGTTAGTAAATCCTGGTAATCGATCTATGATTGGTGCTGGTCTACCTTGAGGACGGGGGCGTAAACCAGACCAACTGTGGATAGTGGTGGCTGTAGCTAATGCTGGACAAAATGCGATCGCTTGTTCTAAAACTACCTGTAATAGTTCTGGTTGGGAGGGAATTTCCTTGCTACTCTCCGGGGGAAATTCTACGGTTGCTCCCACCCAATAATCCCCATTCCCCACGGGAATTATATGCACGTCATTACCAGTAATCACTGGTTGAAAGTCGGGATTACCTAAAGGGTTTGTCAATCGTAGTTGTAAAGCTTGTCCCAATACAGGACGAATATCAACAAACTGCTTTAACTGTGCCGTTAAGGGGGAGGAACCCAGTCCAGCAGCAATGATGAGATAATCAACGGCAATCCTTCCTGCACTGGTTTCAATGGCATTACAGGACTGGGAAATTCCTGGGGATGGAGATCCTGCACCCAGCACCTCCAAACCAAATTTAAACTCCACACCCTTATGCTTTGCTGCTTCAACCAAAGCTATGGTTAAAGCCGTGGGGTTAATTTGACGGTCTTGCGGAGAATAAATAGCACCAGTAATATTAGTGTTATTATTTACTTGGGGACAACGTTCTTGTAGTTGATGACTGTCCCAAATTTCCAGATTCCAGCCTTGATGGCGGCGAATTTCTACCAGACTTTCCCACTTATCTAAATTCTCTGACGGGAAACACAAACTGAGGATTCCTTGACGATTACAGGGGATAGAGCGACCTATAATCGATGCCAGTTCTGGGAGTAAGGTTTCATACCGTTGTAAACTAGCTTGTCGCAGTTTCCAAGCCTTTCCCTTAGCCTTATGGCTAATAACACCCATTAATACACCCAAAGCTGCACCCGTTGAACTTGGCGATACAAACTGAGTGACAGCCACATCTGGGAATGTCGGGGGAGGGCATTTATCGAGGACAGTAATATTTAAACCTGGAACTTGACTGAGTTCATAAGCAATTGTAGCCCCAACTACACCACAACCAGCGATCGCAACTTTCATAAGAAAATCTCGGCAGTTTGGAAACTCAGTCTTTTTAAAGCTGAGAGGAAAAACGCCACGTGTGGTTTTAACCACCGTATGTATTTGTTAAAATGCATAAGAATATCCATCTTTAAAGTGAATAGTTTTACAGTATTTATATGAAATGCCTTGTACTAGTTTTTCGCGAGTTGAAATATTGAAGCTACCAGTACTTCTTGTTGCTATTCTCCCAATATATTCACCTACCTTTTTACCTGTTGTAACAATAGCTTTTACAATGTCTCCAGTTTGAAAGCCCTTGACATACTTAAATCTTGGGACATACCTTACAGGAAAGCCATACTTATTGGTTCTGCACATTTGACGTGTCCCATGACCATTGCATTTTATTTTTAATGGTTGATTAGTTAACAGTTTTATATTGTTAACATCACCAACACAAGCTGCGTCAATCCAATGTTTTTTGTCAAGATTTAGCCGAGTTCGGTTATACTTTGTTTGCGCTCCTGTCGCTGTTTTTGTAAGCAATAAATTCGATAAAACTTTTACTAATTTATTTTTAGTAGCGTTAACTGCTGCTGCATCTAAAAGCGGTTTTTTAGCTTTAGATTTAATTTGATGAAGTAGGTTTGGTTTCGTGGTCAAAAATTCTTCAACTGTTCTATTTCCTTTCTTTTGATTGCATTTTTCGCAGGCTAAACACAAATTACTTACTCTATTGCTTCCTCCTTTTGACTTAGGATAAATATGCTCAATCTGTAAGGGAACATCTTTTTTACCACAGTAAGTGCATTCTCTCCCCCACTTTTCGAGTAAATATTCGCGCACTTGATAACCTTGTAATTCTCCTTGTTGATATTCAACTCCAGAAATGTCTGGATTATGCATTTGCTGCATATCAAATTTAACTTTCTCAATCCATAACTCTGATATTGGGGTATAAAGCATTAACCGTTTTACCCAAGTTTGGGTTGTTAGAATTCTATGCTCCAAGCTTGGTGGTAGCCACTTATCACTACGCTTACGATTATTAAAACGTGATTTTCTGTAATAAGTTTTTCTATTTCTACGGCTACGTCTTAATTGTCTACGAGATAATAAAGCATCTTTTATCTGATGACCTCGATGCTCTAATTCACTAGCCCAAATAACATTTTCACCGTCAAGTAAAGCAATACCTGTAAATTTACTCCCAGGGTCAATTTTTAGCGTTAATGGTCTAATGGTTGGGTTATCAATTGCAGTTTTTAGTATTAATGTAAACGGATACATCCTGTAAACTGCTGCCTTACATTTTTCTAGTAATCTACGTGCTTGTTTCGGGGTGATTGGATTTAATTGTTGTTTGTTTGTATCAACTACGAATACGTAATTTTGCATTGTTAATGCCTCAAATGGTTATGTTAGCTTCGACAAAGTTAGAGGTCGGTACTTTCCAAAAGACACTGGCTTAACCCAATAAACCTGTTTAATCTTCTGGTTCTAGAGCAAGGAACTAGCTACGCATTCCCTGGTAGGTTCTTTAACACTTACCTCTAACGAAAGTCTGGTCAACTATAATCTAAACTCTTAGGCTGGAAGCCCAGTGTCTTTAGACCTGGGTTGTTGACACTCTTAGGACGTTTTCACTCAAAGTCTTCTACTTGATAGAGTGGTAAGCCTAAATACTCATGTATTTCCCGTGCTAACCATTCCATTTCTGAAAAAGTCAAATTAGCATAACTGCTCAGATCATAGCTGACTGTGTTAGTGACAATTACTAACCAAGGCTTCAGTCCATATTTAATTGCTTCTGATGTTGCTAGCTTCAAGTGAGAGGCATTTTTTAACGAACGGGTGAAGTGCCATTTGATTCCTAGCAAATCATGGATGAGTACCAGTTGCTTTTTATTAATACGAATATGCAGACGTTGGCAAAATCCGGCAAGAATGGCAAGAATAATTATAACTATGGCTGCAAATTGTAACATTTGAGTTATTGCACCTCCTGAGGGAGCCAACAATGTAGCACCCAATGCAAAAGGAGTGGCAAAGGAAATCATTGCAATATGACGGATACTGAATCCTTGGTTTGGCAAGGAAATTTCTAAGTAATTGGCATATTTATGGAAAATAATTTTACTTTCTACTGGTTGAGCATTTCGAGAGTGGGGTGTAAGTACTGCTTTATTTCTCGGACGAGGTTTTTTTAGAGCTGCGATCGCAATTTTTGTGGATGCAAATCTCTGAGTCAGGCTAGGTTCACTCATCCACTCTAACCAGTCGGCAAACTCTTCGCTTAAGTTAGAGGATTGGCGAAATTGAATCTGTAAATCTTTTTGGGGTAGTTCTGTGGGATGTAACCCAGTTACTAAATAAATTAATGTTGCTCCTAAACTGTAAAGGTCAGAAGCTGGAACACACCGTCCACCAAACTGCTCTGGTGGCATATATCCATAGGTTCCCACCACGGTAATTGTACTGCCTTCGGTAGCAGCTAAGTTTTGTACGGAGCCAAAGTCTACTAAATATACCTGACCCACACTATTACCGGAACGATTGGTCAGTAAAATGTTACTAGGCTTTATATCACGATGAATGACGGGGGGTTTTTGTTGATGTAAGTAGCTAAGTATTTTTAGCAAATCTATGGCTAATTCTTTCACTTCCACTTCACTGAAAGTTCTACCGGAACGTAAATGGGATTCTAAGGATTTTCCTTCCACATAAGTTTGTACTAATCCAAAGCCTTTATCTTCAGTAGTATCTAATTCAAAGTAGTCTAAATAACGGGGAATGGCAGAATGTTCTAAGCTTTTTAATGTTTCAGCTTCCCGTTCAAATAACTTTAAATCTTGCCAGTCAAAATCTTGCCCCAATAACAGTAGTTTCACTACTACCTGCTGTTGGGTATGTAAATCTTGAGCTAAGTAGGTTCTTCTCCCTGTTTGTCTGCCTAATTCCTGCTGAATTTGATAACGTTCGTTTAATATCTGGTTTGTCATAGTTCAATACCCCCTCAGCCTTACTTGTTCCTCATACCACTGAGCATGGAATTTACTCGCTACCCCCATACTTAACCCAGTAATTATTGCTGGAGCAAATACCCAAAACAGCCGCATTTGTAAGCCGCCAGAAGACAAACCAAGACTAATAGTCTGGAAGCCCAAAATTGCGATCGCAGTGGAAACTACCATACTAATGATGTTGACAGTACGCCGATGAAAAAGGGGTTTTTTCAGAGGGAAAAAAAATATTCTCGTAATAATTGCTACTAAAAATCCATTTACTAAACCGATGGGTACCCCAATAAAAGCACCGATAATTGCTCCCATTAATGTGCCAGCTACAGGAAACACCACAGTACTGTAGATAGCCGCACTAACGATAGTCACTCCACCGCCAATAGTGACACTACGCCAGATAGCACTCCATAGCACATCAAAAGTATTTACGGGTCTAGAATTTTGCATCATGGGTTTACTGGCGATGCTCAATTGATTTCCCTTCAGAGATGCTAAAGCTTGCTCTGCGGATGAAAAACGCCTTTCTAAACTGGTTTCGGTCATTTTACCTAACCATTTAACCAGTGATGGACTTAAGTTAACATGATCTTTAAATGCGATCGCCATATCTTCTTGAGGTAAATCTGCGGGATGGATACCTGCTGCTAAGGCGATAAGGGTAGCTCCCAGGCTGTAGAGATCGGTCGCGGGACTAGCATAACCACCAAACTGTTCTGGGGGCATGTAGCCATAAGTACCTACCACGGTAATGGTTTTTCCGGCTCTGCTGGCTAAGGTTTGAACAGAGCCAAAGTCTACTAAATAAGGACAATCTGCCAAAATAATATTACTGGGTTTAATATCGCGGTGAATGACTGGTGGTTGTCGCTGGTGGAGAAAAATGAGGATTTCCAGTAATTTTTCAGCAATATTTCTAACTTGCTTCTCCGTAAATTTTCCCTGCGAACCCATATGTTCTTCCAGGGATTTGCCTTTGACATAACTCTGAACTAAGGCATAACTTTTATGGGCTGAATCTAGTTCAAAGTAATCTATGTAACGGGGAATTGTCGGATGTTTTAGTGCTTTTAAGGTTTCTGCTTCCCGTTGAAACAGTTTTAGGTCTTCCCAAGCAAAATCACTACTAAAGGTCAAGAGTTTAACAATAACTAACTCTTGAGTTTCCAAGTCACGAGCCAGAAGAGTACGTCTTCCCGCCTTTTTTCCTAACTGTTCCTCAATTGCATAGCGTTGCTGAAGTATTTCTCCTCTCACCCACCGCACTCCTCGCACTGACCTTTTATTTTGGTTATAACGCAGGTTTTTAGCGATCGACAATTGGGTATTTACAGGGTTTCGCCCATGAATAGGGTGGGCAGTGCCCACCTTACCCTTCCACTTCATTGGTTCAAGATATGGGGAGCATCCCAATTTTTATGCGATACCCTAGAAGGGTATCGCTATAAGAGCAAAACCCACGATTAGGTGGGTTAAGAGAACTAACTTTATTAGCCCACCTAATCGTGGACTTGGTTTGTATAGCCCCAGGCTTTAGCCTGTTAGCGAAGGCGGCACGAAGTGCGGGCTTTTTCAAAAATTGGGATGCTCCCAAGATATGTTTGTACCTCTTCCCTATTTATCTAATTTTCGATCAGCGTCAATAAGTAAACTTTATAAGAAAATATGCTGAAAAACCCGAAGTGAATTCCTCAAAACCAAAAAAGTTTTGAGGAATGAACGTCTTTTAAGTCGGGGATGAAAGCTGTCATTCGGCTTTAGCCCTCAATGATATTAGGTTTTTTTGGTTCAGGCAGATTATCGATTAAATCTTCAATTAATTGAGTTATAGATTTATCTGCCTCTGCTGCTAATAACTGTAGTTTATATTTTCGGCGTGGACTAATCCGAATACTTAATGGAATTTTTCTCATGTACGCAGTACAATTACAATACATTAATGTTAACATAATTGGAGTTATATCATTAAGGAGGTGATACAAGTTGCTAGTTTTGGAATATAAAGTTAAAGCTAAACCAAGACAATATCAAGCAATTCGTGAAGCGATTAGAACTACTCAATTCATTCGTAATAAATGCTTGATATATTGGATGGACACATGCAAAGAAACGAAAATAGATAGATTTGCTTTGAATAAATATTCAACAGAACTACGTAACGAGTATAAATTTGTCAAAGATTTAAATAGTATGGCTGTTCAATCCTCAGCAGAAAGAGCCTGGTCAGCTATTTCTCGATTCTATGAGAATTGTCTCAAGAAAGTTCCAGGTAAAAAAGCGAAAAACGCGGTCTTGGGGTCTCCCCAAGAGGAGCGATTTTTCAAGACGGGATATCCAAGATTTCAACATGATAATCGTTCGGTTGAATACAAGACCTCTGGATGGAAGTTACACAAAACTAAGCGCCGCATTACTTTTTCTGATAAAAAAGGAATTGGTGAGCTTAAATTGCTTGGTAAATGGGATATTCATACATTCTTTGTTAAGTCAATTAAGCGAGTGCGTTTACTACGTCGTGCTGATGGATATTACTGTCAGTTTTCCATTGATGTAGATAATTCAAACCAACTAGAACCTACTGGTAAACAAATAGGTTTAGATGTTGGTTTGGAATATTTTTACTCAGATAGTAATGGTAATCATGTAGAAAATCCTCGATTTTTACGTCAATCCCAAAAGTCTATTAAACGTTCTCAACGTCGTATTTACAAACATCAAAAAGGTTCAAATAAACGACACAAATCTAGAAAAATATGTGCTCGTAAACATTTAAAAGTAACTAGGCAGCGTACCGAGTTTGCTAAGAAAATTGCTCTCACGCTTGTACAATCTAACGATTTAGTCGCCTACGAAGATTTAATTGTTAAGAACATGGTAAAAAACCACTGTCTTGCAAAATCCATCAATGATGTTGCATGGAGACTTTTTAGACAATGGCTTGAGTATTTTTCTTATAAATATGGTCGTCAAGCCATAGCTGTTAAACCACACTATACAAGTCAAAGTTGTTCTACCTGTGGGATAAAAGTCAAAAAATCTCTATCAGTTAGAACACATATTTGTAAGTGTGGTTGCAAACTTCAACGCGATACAAACGCAGCTATCAATATTCTTGAAAAAGCTAGGGGAGGGCATCCCCAAAGTAACGCTCGGGGAGTTGCCACCTCTACTCTATTTGGCGAAAGCCTGGTTGAGCAAGTTGCGACGGTGAACCGAGAATCCCCTCCCCTTTAGGATACTGCTGGTCATTCAGGGGTGACACCCCTGAATGACCAAAAAATATGGGTTTGAGGAGCGCATTCGCACTCCTGTTAATAACTCAAAATCCCTATTAATTTGTTGGGACGAGGGGTCAGACCTACCATTCGCCAGCAGTATCCTATTAAGGAGAGGGTCAGAGGGGGTTGGGGTGAGTCACCCAGGAATTATAAGTAATTAAGCGAACATGATATTAGTTCCTATATATCAAAAAATCAGATTAACAAGAAAATAGATACATAGCTCGTCGCTCTGAAGTTAATTTTATAGAGGTAGTAAAAAATGGGTCGATTAAATCCCTACACCCTACAGATGCAGATTACTCGGATGTTTACCCAAGGACAATCTTTTTTTGCAACTACCAAGGTGCAAGAATGGCTGAGAGAACGCAATCAGAACCCAGCGGATTATCACATTATTTTCCATGAAAAGCCTGCTCCTCCTGGGGCACCAGAGGCAATAGTAGTAGAAATTGAATTGAAGCGTAAGGATGGACAACCTGTAGATCCTTGGTTACAAGACCAAGCAAATCTCCATACCTAATATAGCATTTCCTACCAAGAGTGAAGTACACATCAAAACCTCACCCCCAACCCCTCTCCTTACTAAGGAGAGGGGAGATAAAGCATAGCTTTATCGGGGTGAGGTTAATCCGCACCTCACTAGGCCCAGAAACGCTATATTACTTATTACTTATTACTTATTACTTATTACTTATACTTTGTAATTGGGTGGGATTCACAATTTTTTGTCCCAAGTTATCAAATTTAACTGCTAGGGAAATTTTATTATCTCCACCAAAAATATGAGTAATTTCACCGATACCAAAGGTTCTATGTAAAACTTTATTCCCTACCTGCCAATTCTGTTTATCGACTCCATTGCTTTTTTGGGATTGAGTTACTCTACCCCTGTTATTATTGGTATAATTTTTGCGCCGACCAAACTGAGCTGTGAGTAATTCCTCTGGTAACTCGTCTAAAAATTGCGATCGCATGGCGGGTTCTCTGTAACCATATAAGCGACGTTCCCGAGCATGGGAAAGATATAGTTTTTCTTGGGCGCGGGTAATGCCGACATAACACAGGCGACGTTCTTCTTCTAGGGCGGTGGGATCATTTATGGAACGGTAATTGGGGAATAATCCCTGTTCTAACCCAACAACGCAAACCACGGGAAATTCTAATCCTTTGGACGCATGTAATGTCATTAGGGAAACTGCTGCATCCCCTTCCTTTAAGTTATCTAAATCGGAACTAAGGGCTGTACTAGCTAGGAAATTTTGTAAGTTTATCTCTTCATTCTCTTCTTCAAATTGTAATACAGCGTTAAATAATTCCTGGACGTTCTGCAAGCGGTTTTCTGCTTCATCCGTGCCCTGTTTTTTTAAATCGTCAACATAACCCGATGTTTCTAAGACATCTTGCACCAATTGGCTTACAGGTAGGGTAGTTATTTCCTCCTGCCACTTAGTAATCATTTGAGAAAAACCCTTGATAGATTTCGCCGCCCGTCCAGCTAATGTATTAACTGATGTTTCATCGCTCAGTATTTCCCACAAGGGCATACCTAATTCCTGGGAAGCATTCACCAAATTATCAATGGTAGTTTTACCAATTCCCCGTCGGGGAGTATTAATTACCCGTAATAAGCTTACCGTATCCGATGGATTAGCGATCGCTCTTAAATAAGCCAATACATCTTTAATCTCTTTGCGATCGTAAAATTTCAAACCACCAACCACAGTATAGGGAATATCCCGGCGCACTAAAACATCTTCAAAGGGACGAGATTGGGCATTCGTTCTGTAAAGAATGGCAAAACTACCCCAGTCTAGCTCTGGGTTTTGACTCTCCAAGGTCTGAATTTGATTAATTAAAAACTGAGCCTCAGCCACCTCATCATCGGCTCTATGACAATAAATTAAGTCCCCAGCTCCCCTAGTGGCTTTGAGTACCTTATCAATTCGTTGGGTATTATTTTCTATTAAATCATTCGCCGCTTGGAGAATATTTTCACAGGAGCGATAATTTTCCTCTAGCTTGACCATGGTTTGGGTATCTTCATCTTCCAACCCATCACCAAAATCTGACTGAAACTCTAACAAGATGGTGAAATCTGCCATTCTAAAGGAGTAAATTGATTGATCCGCATCCCCTACCACAAAAACAGAACGTTCTTCCCAATCCCAATTACTCTTTTTATTTTCACCATTCGTCACCAATTGGTGGATTAATTCATATTGGGTGCGGTTGGTATCTTGATACTCATCTACCAGGATATGGCGAAATTTCTGATGCCAATAGCCTAATACCTGCTGGTTTTGTTGGAACAGCCTGGTGGGTAATAAGATTAAATCGTCAAAATCTAAAGCGTTATTTTCTGCCAGCCTATCTTGATAATGACCGTAAACTTGAGCAATCACCCTTCCTTTATAGTCCTGTCGTTCTAACTCCAATTCTTTGGGGGAAAAACCCTTATTTTTGGCATTACTAATGGCATAACGTACAGAACGGGGTTCAAACTTCTTATCATCCAAATTTAACTGCTTAGTGACAATTTCCTTAACTAAGCTTTGAGCATCCGACTCATCAAAAATAGAAAAATTGCGATCCCACTTGCGTCCTTTTTCATCTTGATATTTTTCCACATCAAAGCGTAGCACGCGGGCTAGTAAACTGTGGAAAGTACCCACCCACATTTCTTTGATGTAATTGCGCCAAACCCTTGATTTGAGTTGAGTTTGTTCGTATTCTGGCAACAAATCGAACTTTTCACCATATTCAGACATTGCCAATTGTTCGGCAAATAACCTCTGAATTCTTTCCTTCATCTCCCGTGCGGCTTTGTTAGTAAAGGTAACCGCCAGGATATTTTCTGGATCGACCCGGTGTTGCAGAATTAAATTAGCAATTCGATAAGTCAACGCCCGTGTTTTACCAGAACCAGCACCAGCAACAACTAGCAACGGGCCACAAAAATGTTCAACAGCACGGCGTTGACTGGGGTTAAGATGGCTGAGGAATTGGTTAGTTGTTGTCATGGGTACCAGGGTGAAAGAAAAACACAAGCAATAGCGTAGACGCAACCCAGCTTGTTACAAGACATTGTCCTATTGTTCAGGTTACAACATCCAACTGACACCAGAGCCATAAAGATTGCGGAATATTAAACTTTACCCATTACCAACCTTCATAGATATTACAATAGACATTACATAGAATCACTGGTAATTAACCCATCTTCCATCTCGGTGACATAGTCAGCAAACTTTTTAATTCGAGAATCATGGGTGACAATAACTACAGTAGTCCCTTCTTTCTTTGCCAATTGACATA
>JASJDF010000153.1 GCA_030065715.1 Xenococcaceae cyanobacterium MO_188.B19
GCTACCGTTCATATCTGGATTAACAAAATATTATTAGTGGGATAGGTTCATCCATGACAGGTAAAAATGCAGGATTCGATTTCGGCTTGAAAACTTTTCTTTTTTGTTCTGATTCTACAGAAATTAAATCACCACTATTTTTAAAACAATCATTTGTCCAGGGCTACGCTTCTTTCTCTCTCTCGCACTCAACACTTTTGGTAAGAAGTTACTCATTATTGCTACTGTACCTAATGAATCTGAGAAAGGCTATATATCATTTTCCTTTTGGCAGATAGCCAGTAGGTTGAGATGGTTTTTCTTTGGAAGGAGGTGTTTTGCCACCCCAGACTAAAGGTAAACTTAGGATACCAAGTATTGTGATGATTCCACAAATTATCCAGATGGTAAATCTACTGGGTTGATAGTTGCCCTGCTCTATTTGTCTGTAAACTCGGTTGTAACGTAAGGCTGCTAGTCCCACAATAATTAATCCTGCAATAATTAAACTCATTCCTAAAAGCTCAGAATTGACCAGGAAATGGTTGGGAGCTAAATCTTGTGTTGTTATTATCTGAGACTGGCGCATAAACAAACCAAAACGAGCGATCGCAAGACCAAATCCAATTAAGGAAATCGAAGTGCGAAGCCAAGCGAGAAAAGTCCGCTCGTTTGCTTGATGATCTCTCTGGCGAGCGGTTTTACCCTGTTGTGTCATTGCTGTTTAACCGCGCATTGATAATTGATAAAGTTAAAATGCTGATAAAAAGTACTAAGCCAATGGTGCAAGCATAAGTATAATCTAGATTTTGAGAAAAGCCCCGTTCATAGAGATAATAAACTACCGTTTTGGAACTGTTGCGTGGTTCTCCCCTAGTCATTATGTAGATTTCTTCAAATACTTTACTGGCAGAAATAGCAGAAATTACACCAACTAGAAATAAATAGGGGCGCATCAAAGGTAAGGTAATGTCTAGGTGTCTGCGCCAGCCATCGGAGCCATCAATGGCTGCTGCTTCGTACAATTCGGGAGGGATTCCTTGTAACCCCGCCAGATAAATCACCATATAGTAACCCAACCCTTTCCAGATAGTAACTACCATGACGCTCCACAGAGCTAAATTAGGGCTGGTTAGCCAGGGAATTCCTGTTTCAAACCCCAGAGCTTTGATAGATTGATTGAGTAAGCCATTGCTGGTATATAGTGCTTTCCAGGCAATACCTGCTACTACCATCGAGATGACAACAGGGGTATAGAAAGCGGTGCGAAACCAATAGATTCCTTTGAGTTTTTGATTGACCAGAATCGCTAAAATTAGGGGAACTATGACCAAAATAGGCACCACACCTATGACATATAGCAAGGTATTGCCTACGGTTTTCCAAAAAACGCGATCGCTAAATAGTTTTTGAAAATTCGACCATCCGATCCATTGAGGAGGTTGGCTGAGATCGAAAGATTGATATTGGGTAAAACTTAAGGAAAATGCGAATATAGCGGGTAAAAAGACTGTTAAAGTGAGAATCGCGATCGCAGGAAATAAAAAAAAATAGGGAGTTAACTTTTTTTTCGATGAAGATTTGAGCAATTAACTATTAATAATTTAACTTTTCCATACCATAACAAATAGCACCGCTCACTCACGACATAACTCATACTTTCTTAATCTATATAAATACTACTTGGAGTTGGTAAAATAACTTATTACAAAAGCAATCTACCATCTTATCCCTGGCGCAACACTTATAGAAAGTAGGATACTACGTTTTGAACAGTGCTATTTGGCGATAGACAGAATGTAAATTGAAACAGCTTTTTAACCTCTTGATTTTCTAATTTGTACTTGGCTGTTTAATCTGCCACGAAAGTTATTTAAACTTTCTACTATTTATAATAGTCAATTATTTTTTTGGGGTCTAGTACTTGCAATAAAAGTTCATTTTCATAAGAGTAATTACTAACTATAATATTTAAGTTTTATCAATTAACCAAGCTAGATATACTGCTTCTAAAAAACAATCTGCGGTAGTTTCTGGGGGCAAATCTTCTAATTCCAGCATATTTTTGACTTGTTGTGCTAATTTACGACTTAGTTTATGTCTAGCTTCAGATATCATTTGATTTCTATTTTGTAGATAGCGACGAAGTATGGCAAAATTTTCAGGAGATACTCTAGCAACATCAGCTTCTATTTGTAGCTTAAGAGCCAATTCTTGCGCTTGTTCTGTAGTTTGAAAATTAAGATACTTATGAGCAGCAAACTCTTCCTGTACTACTATGGTTCCAGCTATTAAGTCCCCAATTCTTTTTTCTTTTTTTCCTAAAGCAATAAGAAAAACTCCAATAAACAAAAAGTCGTCTATTGGTCTTAATAAGGCTCTCAAGCTTGATTTACCAATAGTAGTCGGTTTTCCATCATCAGAAATCACCCTGATTTTAGCTTTTTTCTTGCCTATAGTTTGTCCTTGCCAGATAGTTTCAAAAATTACAAAATAACCTACATAAATTGTAAAAGCGATTAAAGCTTCAATTGCCCAAAGCCATTGGAGTAATTTGGCTGAATCATTGATCAATAAAAAATTCTCTGACTCTGCTATTTGATAGCTTAAAAATATAGTAATTATTAATGATATTAATAATATTAAACCTAAGACTAAGTAATCAATTATTAATGCATAGGCACGGCTGCCAATTCCCGCTAAAGTATATTCTAGTTCTACACTTTCGGGAGTTTCTAGATTAATTCTGTTAAAAAAATGCATTATTATAAATAATAATTCAGTTATTATGGCGTTGTTAAAGAGTGGATATAGAACCTGAGTAAAAACATCTGAGTCTTTAATTACCAGATTTAAATTATTATAATTGTGTCCTATTATTTAGAAAATTGCTACAACTAAATTTATCAGAAATTGGTTAATATTATGTCTAATGCATCTTTTCAAGAAAATAGTCCTGGTTGGCAATTTGAGTTAGGAAAACAAAAATTACAAGAGTGGTGGGAGTTGAAAATATCTGAGATAGAAATTGATTCTCCTGATCTATCAATATTTGACTCACCTTTAATTCGATTGGGGATCAAATTTATTTTATGGTCACTTATTACAATTATATTAGTGTGGTTGACCTGGCAATTGTGGTTAGTATTACGTCCTGTAATCAATAATTGGCGCAGACAGCAACAACAATTGAAGAGATCGCAAATACAATTTTCCAGTCAAATTCAATTATCCCCTCAAGAGTGGTTAGCGAGGGGGCGACAACATTATCAAGAGCAAAACTATCGTCAAGGGATATTTTGTCTCTATCAAGGTATATTACAATATTTAAGCGATCGCGAAATGATCAATAGTTTATCTAGTCGTACTGATGGGGAATATCTAAAATTAATTCAGCAGTTAAACTTAAAGCAACTCTTATCTTATAAATTATTATTTTCAACTCACGAAAAATTATGCTTTAGTGACTTATTTCCTTCAGCTTCTCTTTTTAATGAATGTGAACAAGCTTATCAATTAATTACCAATAAAGACAATCAACAAATATGAATATTAGTCGCAACAAATGGTGGATATTTATATTTCTTATAATTGCTGCTGCTATTGTACTAACTATTGTAGCTGCTCCAAGCAATAATAAATTATTAGCTGGTTCTACCTTTGGCAAGAGTCCCAATGGCTATGGTGCTTGGTATGAATATATGATAGAGCAAGGGGTTATGATTGAAAGATGGCAAAAACCTTTTTCGGAATTAAAACCCCACGAAAATAAGATTAGTTTTATAAAAATAGTACCGCCCCAAATCAAACTATTTCACAGCTTATCTGAAGTAGAAAAAAAATGGATTAAACAAGGTAATACTATGGTGGTTTTAGGAATAAATGCTACTGCTACTGCTGCCAGTTTTAATACGACTCAATCTTATAAAAACTTAGATATCACAATTGACACAACTTTGAGAAAAAAATCTCCTGAAAACTCAATTTTAGAAGATGATTATGGTGCCATAGTTTGGCAGGAAAATATGGGTAAAGGAAAAATAATTTATGCAGTTACACCTTACCTTGCTGCTAATGCTTATCAAAGCAATCCTGATAACTATCAGTTTCTTGCTCAATTAGTTAATCATAATTCTTTAATATTGGTTGATGAGTATCTTCATGGTTATAAAGATAAAGAAGTTATCAACAAAGAAAGCCAAAGTAAACAAAATAATATTTTGACCTACTTCAGTAAAACTGTCTGGCTACCAATAACTATTCAAATTATAATCCTGATTGTAATCGCGATCGCGTCTAAATTCCCTCGTTTTGGACAACCAAAAATCATCAAAAGAATTCAAATAGATAATAGTCAAGCTTATATCCAAGCTTTAGCAGGAGTTTTAGAAAAAGCTGAATGCAGTAATTTTGTGGTCAAAACAATTACTAAAGATGAAAAATCACAATTACAACATTCTCTAGGGTTAAGAAAGGGTAATATATCTGATGACATATTACTCAATGAATGGGCACAAGCAACAGGCAAAGACTCTAGACAACTAGGAAAATTATTAAAATTTGCTCACAGTGATTCTCGTCTTAATTATGCTCAATTAGTTAAGTGGGTACAAACATGGCAGCAATTTCGTTAATAAACTAATAAGACTTATATACAGGTTTCCGAGAACGAGACATATTCAAGGGTATGGGAGTGAGTTTTTTTCTTGATTCTCTGATAAAAGAAACATCTAAAGCTTCTAATCCGTCCAATAAAGCTTCTCTAACTAAATTTTCTTGAGGCTGAGAGAGCATCATACGATAGTATTCGATCAGCCAACCATAATACTTTTGTGGTAACTTCATATCTGACACCAAAAGAGTTAGTTGTCGAATAGCCATCAAACGTTTCAGAGGATCGGGATCGCTTAAATCTTGAGACAGCTCGTTAAATCTAGCTTCTGGTTTTTGATTTTTTTCAGCCCACAAGTGCCAACCTAACAGAAATAGAGTTACTAACGTACCTAATCCTTGTAGAATTGAGCCAGTTGCTAACCAACGATTTTCTGTATCAGCCCAGATAGAAGCGATCATATAGGTAATAAAAGCCCCTATACCACCGCTAGTAACAGCTAGAGCTAACTTACGGTTGTAACCAGTAAATAAACCTTTACATATACGCCAATATTGCTGCCAGTGCCGACTGTGTGTCAGATAAACCAACAACATCAATCCTATCCCCACAACTGTAGCTAGTAGCAATTTCCAGTTCCAGCACCAGAAAACTATAATCCCCAGGAATAACAAGCCTCTCGTGATTATGGGAAATACTTTTTGAGAAGATAATGGGTCAATATTCCAGTTTTCCGTTTTAGCTTGGGTCATAACGGAGAAAAGGACTTCTGACCATTGAGATAATCTTTTAGACACAAAGATTGCTTTCTGTAATATTACTTATGGAAATAATAATCTAACAATGACATACCTTGTAGGGCAAATTAAAGTTTTTTACCGATCAACTTTACAATATAGACATATTTGTGTATCTAATCTTTTACAAAATATAAAGTCAACTAATGCTATATTGTTTATTAGTTGTTGAGAAGAATTCTTAAAAAGTATTAGTCTGGTTTTTATACAATCCTCTAACATTTCTCATTTCTGGCTTTAGATAAGTTTAACCCTATGGAATCATCTCCCATTCTTGAAATAGAAAATATCACTAAAAAATTTACGGCTCAAGAATTTGCAGCAGTTGACAATGTTAGCTTAACTCTAGAACCAGGAGAGCTACTGGGATTATTAGGTCCTTCTGGTTGTGGAAAAACTACTCTTTTAAGAATCATCGCAGGTTTTGAGAAAGTATCTCAAGGAAAAATATTTCTTCATGGTACATTAGTTAGCGATCGCTTTACAACCATTCCACCAGAAAAACGCCATACAGGAATGGTATTTCAAGACTATGCCCTATTTCCTCATCTTACGGTAGAGAAAAATATCACCTTTGGTTTGAAAGGAAAAAATAATAATCGCCACAAATTCAAGGGTGTTAATCGCTTATCTGACTCTGAAATTAAGCAAAGAGCGAATTTTGTCTTAGATTTAGTAGGTCTTTGGGGACTAGGAAATCGTTATCCTCACGAACTTTCAGGTGGTCAACAACAACGGGTTGCGCTGGCTAGAGCTTTAGCACCTCAACCAGATTTAATATTATTAGACGAACCTCTCAGCAATCTAGATGTTCAGGTACGTCATCGTCTTCGGGAAGAGATTAGGCGTATTTTAAAAGCTGCTGGTACATCTGCTATTTTTGTTACCCATGATCGAGAAGAAGCTCTAGCTATATCCGATAAAATTGCTGTAATGCGAAATGGTCGGATAGAACAGATGGGTACTCCTGAAGAAATCTATACCCAACCTAGTTCCCGATTTGTGGCGGAATTTGTTACCCAAGCCAATTTTCTACCAGCGAAGCGTGATGGTAAGCTGTGGAGAACGGAAATTGGAGAATTAGAGATTTCATCCAACTCGGACGAGGCTAAATCTGGTGTTGCAATAGGGGAAGAACTTTGTGACTTAGATTCTACTAAGATACAGAGCCTAGATCGGGCGGAATTGATGTTACGACAAGAAGATATTATTCTGACTCCTGATAGTAATTCTTCTGTAGTAGTTAAAGAAAGACAATTCTTAGGGCGAGAATATCATTATTGTTTAGAAACCCCTTCAGGAAAGAGACTACACGCCAGAACTGATATTCGCAACGCAGTCGCCATAGGAACAAAAGTTAACTTATCTTTTATGGGAGAAACTCCTTTAATTTTTACTACTTCTAGGACAGAACATTCTTTAACTGCATAAGTTGTTCATTGTTCATTGTTCATTGTTCATTGTTCATTGTTCATTGTTCATAGCTAATTATTACTTTTAACCTGGTTTCTTTTTCATTAAGTCGATTAATTCACAAAATCCTCTTACTTCTGGTTGATTAGTAATATAAGTAGGCTGATATTTTAAGCAATTCCAGTAATGTTTAATATTAGCTACTCCTATAGAAACAGGAAATAAATTCGAGTTAAATAAAGATTCATCATTGGGACTATCTCCCACGGTGACAATTTGTTCAGGAAGTAGTTGAGGATAATATTTACTAACAATTTGTTTTAATCCCTTGGCTTTGTCTTGTTCTAGTGGTTTGATATGACACTGGACAGTACTGTAAGTAAAGCTCCACCCTGTTTCTAAACAGATCTGTTCCATAGCTTGCAGTTGTTCTAAGTTGAGATTGCCAATATCAAATGTCCAATCAGTTAAACGAAAGCTATTGTCTTGAGATTCTTGAATCTGAGGAAATTTACTTTTAAGTAATTGAAAAACTTGCTGTAACTCTTGGCGATGACTAGTTATATCTTTGATTTGGGTAAGCAATTCCCAATCATGATTATTTTTACTATAAAACATTCCGCCATTTTCCGCGATCGCGCCTTGAATTGGCAGATAATTATTAATACCATTAACCCAGCCAGCAGACCTTCCCGTGATAATAATCAGGTCAATATCAGTATCAAGTAATGATTCTAAAGCTAATAGTAAATCAGAGGTAAACTTACTTTGTTTAGTAAGAGTTCCATCCATATCTGTAGCAACTAAACGAACATTTTGTAAAACTTCGGTACTAAGTTTATTTCTCATCTAAATTTACTGCGAATACTTCTGCAAAAGCTAAAGCAATATCTTTTCTAACTTGGTCTATCGTAATATCAGGGACAAACTCTTCCAGGCTACCAACAGGCTTATCCATGATTCCACAAGGAACAATATTCTGAAATCCTCTTAAGTCAGGACAAACATTGAGAGCGAAACCGTGCATCGTAATCCAACGGCGTACTTTAATTCCTATTGCAGCTATTTTTTTGCCTTCTAACCAAACTCCTGTTAATCCTGGAATCAGATAACCTTTTAACTGATATCTACTCAAAACCAAAATCAACACTTGTTCTAATTGACGTAGATACCAATGCAAGTCTTGTTGGTAATAGCGCAAATTTAGGATGGGATAGCCTACTAACTGACCAGGACAATGATAGGTTACTTCCCCGCCTCTTTCAACACGATACAACTGATGAGTGGTGTTTTGAGGTTCAAATTTGAGAAACTCTGTACTAGCTCCTGTACCCAAAGTATATACAGAGGGATGTTCTAGTAAAATCAACCGATCTTCTAAATCAGGATTGCTGAGTCTTTCTGCTACTAACTTTTTTTGATATTCCCAGGATTCTTTATAGGAGGTAATTCCCAAATTTTCTAAAATACAGTTTCTCATTTGTTGGATGTTATTTTCGATAGATTCTTACAAAATGTCAATGAATGTAACAGAACATCAAAAGAATTCAAAGTACTATGTCATGGAATATACAAAGTGCTAGTCTATAGTTATAGAATAATTACTACTAAAGTTTGATTCAACCTAATCTTGAGATGGTAAATTACCTGCATATTCTCT
The DNA here is from genome assembly GCA_030065715.1 of Xenococcaceae cyanobacterium MO_188.B19. Lineage (GTDB taxonomy): Bacteria > Cyanobacteriota > Cyanobacteriia > Cyanobacteriales > Xenococcaceae > JASJCP01. The sequence goes on from JASJDF010000153.1 coordinate 8,462, forward strand.
CAGCTACAATCAACTCAGAAACAAAGAAAAAGAGCAAGAGCAGCATTGAATTAATTTCCTCTTTAATTCATTAGATAAAAACTGATTGATTCTTGTTAGTTCAACTTTTAACCTATTAAACATCTAAAGAGGTAGCTTTACCCCCTGGTTTGCCAAAAAGTAAGCAATTTTATCCGACGATAATTTTTTCCTTAACAACATAATTAAGATATTAGGGATCAAAGTTTGTATTGTTAAAAAATGAGATAAATTGCTTGGTGGTAACTATAGAATTTTCATTCTACTATTATGGAGTATAGAGTATGAAGCTTTTGATCCAAGGCAATAACATTACAGTTACAGATTCAATTCATGATTATGTTCAGCAGAAGCTAGAAAAAGCAGTTAAACATTTTCAAAATATCACTACAAAAATTGATGTTCATTTATCTGTAAATAGTAATGCTCGTGTTGTCGATAAACACAAAGCAGAAGTAACTGTATATGCTAATGGAACAGTAATTCGCGCTCAGGAAGGTAGTGAAAATCTTTATGCCAGTGTTGATCTCGTATCAGATAAAATCGCCCGTCAACTACGGAAGTATAAAGAAAAGCAGCTTCATAAAAAAACACATGCTCAAGTTAAAACTAAAGATATCTTAGAAGAAGAACCAATAGAAGCTCCCTTGATCAGCGATCGCGCTCCTGAATTACCCAATGAAGTAGTCAGAACCAAATACTTTAGTATGCCACCAATGACTACAGAAGAAGCATTAGAACAACTGCAACTAGTAGACCACGATTTCTATATGTTTCTCAACAGTGCAACTAATGAGATTAACGTAATTTACTGTCGCAATCATGGTGGCTATGGTGTCATACAGCCTAAACCAAACAATGGCAACAATGAATAGTGCAATAGCGCAAATTAGAGGCGTAAAATTCTACGTCTCTAGAGGATTTAGTAGTTTATAAATCGAAGCAAAAATAGTCTTAATTCAGGAGAATTTGCGCTCCTTTGAGGGTAATTATCCCATTAGCATTAATATCAATATTTCCTGTTGATTTAATGCTGATGTTTGCACCGAGATCATCCATTTTGATTTCATGACCACCAGTGGTTTTAATGGTGATTGCTTTCCCTTGATCATTCATAATAACTTCATGACCACCAGTGGTTTTGATTTCAATCTTTTTCTGGCTGTCATTAAGATTAACCTGATGACCTTTAGTAGTTGTCAAATAAACACCAGCTTTACTTCCTCCCTTATCTTCCTCTACAAACTGAAAAACATGACCAGTGCGGGTTTTAATCGTCCGCAGACGCACCTTATCATTTTGGACACTATTTGTAACCGATTCTGGCGGTGCATCTTGACCATTCCATACTCCACCAATAACATAAGGACGATGAATATCCCCATGTTCAAACCCTACTAATACCTCGTCATTAATTTCGGGAAGACAGTCAAAACCTCGGTCATTTCCTGCACCTATTGCTACCACTCTTGCCCAATTGCTGGCATGATCTTCTGTAAGAGTAGGAAACTTGACCTTTACTCTTCCCCATTTCTCAGGATCTTTATTGTCAGTAACTATCCCCACTAAGAAAGTTTGTGCTGGTTTCAAGTTTCTAGGAGAAGATAGTAAGTTGAGCAGATTTCCGCCTCGTAATCCTCTTACCGTAAAGTCGGTAGTATAGATACGTTGATTATAAAGATGACGGGTTTCAGTAATATAGTATTCTCCATCATATTTACCCATCTCAGAAAGGGTAATAATTTTTCCTACTTGAATCTCAGGATTTCCTTCTCCTTTACCATCTGCACATACATATTCTCCTGCTAATTGATTGTATAATCCCTGAGCAATTTTATCTGCTTCAGCGTTGCTAAAAATTGGACGATCTACTACCGTAACCTTGGGAGTACTATTAAATTTACCACTAACTTCTTTACCACTACCATTCTGATTCTTAGTCAGGATTTTTTCACTATTTGCTTCAGCAATAATTGCTCGTTTTTGTTGATAATCCCAGCCTCTAACTTCTACACTATCAACTTGCTCTGCACTACTAACTCTTACCCGAAAACTATTAATATCTTTTAACCAAGTCAGATCGAGTTTTCCTTGACTTTCTGGAGGACAAAAATGTAACTCATTATCTTTGATATATAACTCAAAACCAATACGAATCGCTCTTTCTCTGAGAAATTCCATATTAGTTTGGTTTTCTTGAAATATATAGTCATGAGGTGCACCACTGTCCTCAATATTACCTGGTTGAATACCCATTTCTCCAATTACCTTTCTGACGATATCACTATCAGTCATATTCTGAAATGAACGATTATATCGACCGCGATGAAGACGGTGAGAAATATCATAAGCACGAATTACAATAGGCGCTTGAGAGCTTTCATTGAAATGGGATTCAATTCCTGTAATATCTCCTTCAAATAAGGTTCTTTTTTTGTCTTCATTAAATCTTGCAGTAGTGCTAGATTCGAGATTAATTGCTAGAGTATTACCTATCTTGAGTAAGTCATCATGTTTCCAAGGTTTATCTTCCTTGACTCTTCCTGGATAATAATTATTGGTAAGAGTTACCAAGCACATACTAGGTAAATGTAAACTTTCTTCTACAGAAACTTGTAAAATATCTTCTATAAAATCATCACTAACTTCTGTCCCATTAATAGAAATTTTAATTTTCGGTGGTTTATATTGAGTGCTCATTTAGTTAGTCCTAAAGGATACCGCTGCCCCTGCGGGTAGAGCTGACCTTTCAGGTAGAGCTTCGCAAGCGCAAGCGCATATGGTTAGT
>JASJDF010000154.1 GCA_030065715.1 Xenococcaceae cyanobacterium MO_188.B19
TAGACCTAAACGCTTGGGGAGATCGAGCCTCTATTTTGGTTGGTAGTAATACCTGTCAAGGTAAGCTTAGTCAGTGAACCAAGAATCCCCTAGATTCCTTGATTAGCCGTTCAGGCTAATATCTATGGGGAGTGTCAACTAGCTGCTTAAATATATCCGTACTCACTCAAAACAATACTCGTACCTCGATCCAAATGTAATCTTGTAAGACTCTCAAAATATAAGTTTGAGGATTGTGAGTACAAGCTTAATTATATTAATGCAAACTCCTAAAATCCTGATTTTTTAAGCAGTCTGCTATAAGTTGATGATTAGTCAAGTCACTGGTCATTAGTCAGTAGTCCTAACCCTAAAGGGTATATCCGAAGGTGTATCCTTTAGGAATCCTTTAGGACACCTTCGGATAAGGATACTGCTTCGCATATCATTGGCAACTAATTTTAACCCGAACAACAAATGACAAAGGACAAAAAACCAAGGACAAATCACCCATATAACAATAATGAGTAGTCAACCTATATCCAACGAAGTTGCCCTGAGAATAGCCTTAGCTGCTAAGGTGTTACCTGATGTTTCTGTTAGGGATTTAATTGGGGCTTTACAAACCAATCTTGATTATGAAATTACCGAAGAATCTTTGAGTACAATTACAGTCACCCAATTAAAACGCTCTTTTGGAAACATTTATGAAGTTGACAGCGAATGGGAAGGAGAAGACGCAGATAATAGCGATATCGCAGCCTTTAAAGAAGCAGTAAGAATATTATGGGGAGAAACGGGTTACTGTGAAGAAGCTCTACCGATTGAGCCATATCAAGAAGGAGATATGCCCAATTCGATTAGAATTGCCGTTGCTTCCAATACAGCAGAGCAATTAGATGGGCATTTTGGTTCTTGTCATCGCTACTTAATTTATCAACTATCGGTAGATGAAATAAGATTAATTGATGTTCGCTCCGCAATAGAAGCAGATCTTAGCGAAGATAAAAATAGATTTCGAGTCAATTTAATCAAAGATTGTGCCGTTGTTTATGTCGCGTCTATTGGTGGTCCCGCTGCTGCGAAAGTCATCCAGGCATATATCTATCCCATGAAAGTAGAACAAGGTGGTGCAATAAGAGAAATATTAGCAGACTTACAAAAAGCGATCGCGACTTCTCCCCCGCCCTGGTTAGCCAAGATTTTAGGGGTTAGCACTGGTAAAAGAGTCAAAAATTATCAAGCTGTGAGTTAGTTGTTAGTCAATGGTCAATAGTCATTGGTTACTAAGAACGAACAACAAAGGACGAAGGACAAATGATTAACAACAAAGAGCGGGTTCGAGAAATTCAGCAGATAACAGGACTCAGACCAACCCATTTTGCAGATTTAATTAGAGTGGCACAATTAATCTATGATCCCTGCGGGGGTGTCGCTAGTAGAGTCGTTAAGGTTAATTGGCTAGATTTTGGTATTCCTAAAAGGGTTGCAGAAAATTTGCGATCGCTGGGTAAAGAATATCAGTATGAATCCCCTTATGTCTCGATTGACTTAGTTTGGGAACAATTAACGCCAGAGACACGCAGTTGGTTTATCGCCAATAAAAGTATTTTATGGGAAATTGAAGAGTCTTTTCCTGCTTTAGATGAAGATTAATTGGTCATTGGTCATTAGTCATTGGTCATTGGTTACTAAGAACAAACAACAAAGGACAAAAGACGAATGACAAACAACAAAAGGAAAAAATTATGCAAGTTTTAGGAGCATTTAATAAGTTCGAGCAATGCGTTCTGAACATGGCTTTAATCAATATTTGTGATAGCGAAAGCTATGTTGGTCAAGAAATGCGCCAACAATACAATTCGTGGAAAGAATCTACTAATGAGGCGGTTTATAATCCTTGGCTCGAATTACATCAATTTACAATCTATTTGCCCCATCCCGATCAAGAATATGAAGATATCTCCCTAGAAGCAGGATTGACTAAAGGGTATAACGTTGAAGTTCAACCAGTCAAAGACCCCAGTGAATTAGTTTATAAAATTCCTGAAGGGGGTCATTTCGTAGTAGTTCTCAAACAAAGACGTGTTAATGGAGATTTTGAGATTGCTGCTACTGGTATTTTGGTGCGTTCTTTAGGCATTATTAGTCTAGATGTAATTATTGATCCAGACCAAGGAGAATATCAATCGCTGGTTATCAAACATCCCATAATTAGAGACTATCCCCAAGACTGGGAAACTAAATTGAGAATGTTTTTACAGGGGGAAATTAGAGGAGAAGAATTACCTCGCGTTGTGGGATATGTAGATCGGAGTTTGAATCAAGACTACAGAACCCCCTCTTGGAATGAGGTTTATTTAGCAGCAAGTGGATTTGCCAATTTTTAACAGTTTAGAGCTGATCCAGAATATATTAACCAAGGAAAGGAGGTCATCAAATGCCATTTGTCACCATTCAAATTGCTAAAGGTCACTCCATAGAACAAAAGCGAAAACTCGCTCAAGCAGTTACTGATACTGTCGTTGCTAGCTTGGGAACAAAACCCGAATGGGTAACGATTCATATCGATGAATTTGAACGGGAAAATTGGGCAGTTGGAGGAGAATTGCACATAGACAAACATTCTGGCAGACATGGGGAAAAAGTTACCACTTAAACCAGCCAGAGTTCTAATTAATAATGAGGAATTAGCACTATGGAATTGAAATCGACAGATGCAGAACAATTAGCATTGGATTTTTTTCTCGAAGACTGGGAAATTCCTGAAGAAGATCAGGATTTTTTTGTACCTCTTGATTCTCATGAGGTAGATGATCGCTGGTATGTAGTGGAAATTGGCATAGAGGGCTTACCCGATAAGTGGGTAATTCAAGTTTACGATGAAACTAAAGATTGCGACCCTTGTTTTACTTTTGTCTCTCCCATTAAAGCCTCAGAAAGTGATACAGGATTAGAAGAATTACCAGAAAGTATTGGGGAAATATTGCTCTCAGAACGCCAAAATTTAGTGGTTAGTGGTTAGTCATTAGTATTTAAAACCAAAAACGAAGGACAAAGAACAAACAACAAAGGACAAACAAAAATGATTGATTCAACCGCAGCTGAAAAATTAGCCTTTGAATTTTTGACCAATGAGTGGAATGTACCATGGGAAGAGCGAGATTGGTTTACAGTTATTTCCTCTTCTAGTCTGGGAGAAGATGGCTATGATGTAGAAATTGGCATTGATGGGTTTCCCGATCGCTGGATTGTGGAAGTGTACGATACAGGAAAATGCGAATCTTATTATGAATTCACTTCACCCATTAGAGATTCCGAAAGCAACAGCGATCTAGAAGACTTACCAAATTGGATCGCTCAAGTACTAATTGCTGAAAGAAAACATAGATAGATAGTTATTGGTCATTGGTCATTAGTCATTGGTTATTAGCCGAAGGACAAAAAACGAATAACAAAGAACAAAGATAAGATAATGAAAACAGCAGATTGGTTAGTCAAAGAAGATGGTGTTTGCTTGCTGTGTAAATCTGTGCGTGAGTGGGATTTGTTAGCAGAAGAATATCGACTGTATCGGTTTTTGACAGAAGTAGAAGATAACATCAGATTAGCAGCCAACGAAGAAAGAGATGAAGAAACCTCTTTGTCGGGACTACGAATGTTAGTTAGGAAACTAATTCTTAACTGTTATACAGTTAAAACTCGTCTACCCGAACCAAATCAGGAAACGGGAATTTCTGTAGTCATACTGCATGATGAAGTAGGATTTCCCATGACTATCCAAACAGAAATGAATTTACCTGGAACAACTTCACCTATCCATAATCACGGTACTTGGGGTGTGATAATGGTTTTACAAGGTAAGCAAAAAAATACTTTCTGGAAACGCGCTCCTACTATGGAATTTCCTAACAGAATTGATCGCGTTGGCGAGGGAATTATTGAACCAGGAGACATTATCAGCTTTACTACCGAGGCAATTCATAGCACGGAAGCAGTGGGAGATGAACCGACGATAACCTTTAATCTATATGGGGAAACTCACGGTGGGAAAAGATATCAGTTCAATATTGAGAAACAGACTGCCAAGCATTTTTAATTATTATTATTTATTGGTTTTGATTAGAACTAATGACAAAGGACAAAACACAAAGAACCAATCACCTTGAACCAGCAACAATCAATCAGCAATCCTTTTTTCTCTCTTAATTACGAATCAGCTTTAGAGTCATTGGACAATGACTTTTTTGATTTAGTACAACCTGCTAACTTCTCTAACCTTACCCTGCGTTTTCGTAATAATAAACTGTTACCTATTCTCGGTTTAGACTCAGACAAAGTTACCGATAAGCATTTCCTCGATTTTTGTGGTCGTTTTAAAGGTAGACAATCCTGTTTGGCATTGCGCTATCATGGTCATCAATTCGGTCAATACAATCCTTATCTGGGTGATGGACGGGGGTTTCTCTACGGTCAGGTACGCTTAATTGACGGGAAACTATACGATTTTGGCACTAAAGGCTCAGGGCAAACTCCCCATTCCCAGTCTAGGGACGGGCGATTAACTCTGAAAGGTGGCGTGCGGGAAGTCTTGGCTGGGGAGACGTTACATTATTTGGGAGTCAAGACATCTCGCTGTTTAAGCTTAATTGAAACTGAAGCTTTTACCAGAGACGGCGAGACTGTTCGCGGGTCTGTTATGATGCGATTTAGTCGCTCTCATCTGCGCTTTGGGACTTTTGAACGCTTAGATTACTATGATCGCCCAGATTTAATTCAGCAGCTATTAGACCATGTAATTCAATACTATTATCCTAATTTGTGGCAGCAACAAGACTGCTACATTTACTTTTATGCGGAATTGGTAAAACGCATCGCTCAATTAGTGGCACAGTGGATGGCAGTGGGTTTTTGTCATGGTGTTCTCAATACCGATAATATGTCAATTACTGGAGAGAGTTTTGACTATGGACCTTATGCCTTTATCGATACTTACAACCCCTATTTTACATCTGCTGCTTTTGATCGGCAGGGAAGATATAGTTATCGCAACCAGCCGAGTATCTGTCGTTGGAATTTAGAAATGTTGCAGCGTCCTCTATCGGCAGTAATTCCGTTCTCGGAAATGGAAGCAGCTTTAGAAAGTTTCCCCGAACTTTACACCCAAGCATATCAGCAAAAAATGCTACACAAGTTGGGATTAGATAATTTGTCTTTGTGGGAAGCTGAAGAATTAATCGATTTAACCTTACAGTTATTATTTTTAACCAAAATAGGCTATCAGCAATTTTTTCGCGAACTGAGACTAAAATTTTCTCTTAAATGGCGCGAGAGTGCTGATTTTATTAGGCAAGATTTAGAGTTTTTGGTATCTGGAGAAGAAACCGCTTTTTTAAAACGTTGGTGCTGGCTTTATCATCAACTATTATTCGAGCGATCGCTAGATGAAAGTAAAAAAATTGCTCGGCGGTTAGAACAAGCAAATCCGATAGTTGCGTTACTAAAATCTGAAATCGAGATTATTTGGCAAGCTATTAGGGAAGATGATAACTGGCAGCCGTTTGTAGACTTTATTCAACTTATTCAGTTTGATCGGGACAATAGTTTTAAAGTTTCCTCAAAATCATAAAATAACAGTTCTGTTCTAGGAAATCTCCGTCCTTCCTTCCCAGACGGAGATTTCGTGATTTTGATTTAAGATACACTGATCGCTATACTTTGATCGCGATCTGGAGTGTTTATTTGAGAATGATACATTGCAGCATCTAGCTTACAACCGCGATATGCTAGGGTATAAAGCTCCTGCAAGTCTTTAATTAGGGGATAGCGGGGATTTGAGCCAGTACACTGATCATCAAAAGCTTGTTCTGCCAACTCTTCGACTTGTTCGTAAAATTCTTTTTCTTCTCCTTGTAAAACTTCTTTGATAGTCAAAGGAATGTCTATTGCTATTTTTAGCTTATCGATCGCTTGGACTAATTTCTCTACTTTCTCGTCCAGACTGTTACCACCTAAGTTCAGGTAATCGGCAATTTTGGCATAACGTTCTTTAGCATGGGGATATTCATATTGGGGAAATATTGCCTGTTTAAAGGGTGCATCGGTGGAATTATAGCGAATGACATGGGTAATCATTAAGGCATTGGCTAAACCATGAGGAATGTGGAAAGTTGACCCTAATTTGTGTGCCATAGAATGACAAATACCTAAAAAAGCATTGGCAAACGCCATCCCTGCAATAGTTGCAGCATAGTGAACTTTGGCTCTGGCTTCTGGATCTTTTGCCCCCAGTTGATAAGCACGAGGTAAATATTTAATCAGTAAACCGATTGCTTCTAATGCCAAACCATTGGTAAATTCTGTAGCCAATACAGAAACATAAGCTTCTAAGGCATGGGTTAAGGCATCGATCCCGCCAAAAGCAGTGAGAGATTTGGGCATATGTAATACAAGTTCAGGATCAACTATTGCCATATTGGGGGTTAAAGCATAATCGGCGAGGGGGTATTTAATCCCTGTGCGATCGTCAGTAACCACAGCAAAAGGAGTCACTTCTGAGCCTGTACCAGAAGTAGTCGGGATCGCCACCATCTGAGCTTTATTTCCTAAAGTTGGTAATTCATAGACCCGTTTACGGATATCCATAAACCTGGTAGCAATACCATCAAATTCGATTTCAGGATGTTCGTACATCAACCAGATTACTTTGGCTGCATCCATGGGAGAACCGCCACCAAAGGCGATAATGACATCAGGTTGAAAAGTATTAACTCTAGCCAATCCCATTTCAATAGTAGACAGATTGGGATCGGGTTTTACATCATAGAATATTTGATGTTCGATATTGATTTCTTCTAAAACATCAGTAACTTCCTTAATCATTCCTAGATCGAATAAAGGCTTGTCGGTAATAATAAAGGCTCGCTTTTTACCGACTAAATCTCTTAAAGCTACAGGAAGACAACCATATTTAAAATATACTTTGGGAGGGACGCGAAACCAGAGCATATTTTCCCGTCGTTCGGAGACAGTTTTAATATTGAGTAAATGACAAACGCTGACATTTTCACTAACGGAATTACCGCCCCAAGTACCGCAACCTAAAGTTAGAGAGGGGTCTAACTTAAAGTTATATAAATCGCCGATTGCCCCTTGAGAAGAAGGAGTATTAATTAACACTCTACCTGTGGAGACATGGGAATCAAAATAGTCAATGCGCTCGTGGTTGCTAAGGTCAGTATAAAGTACGGAAGTATGTCCTCTACCGCCAAGGAGAATTAGTTCTTCGGCTTTAGCTGTAGCTGCTTTAAAATCAGCCACGCGGTACATTGCCAAAATAGGGGATAATTTCTCGATGGAAAATGGTTCGTGAATGCCAACTTCTACGATTTCGCCAATCAGAACTTTAGTAGCTTGAGGAACTGTAATTTCGGCTAGTTCGGCGATTTTCTCTACTGATTGACCGACAATGGCAGCATTGATATGACCGTCTTTAACAATGATATTACTTACCTTTTCCCGCTCTTCTGGGCTCAAAAAATAAGCCCCTCTTAGAGCAAATTCTTGTTTGACTTGTTCATAAACTTCATCAACCACAATAACTGACTGTTCCGAAGCGCAAATCATCCCGTTATCAAAGGTTTTACTCAATAAAATCGAGCTTACAGCTAATTTAATTTCCGCTGTTTCATCAATAACAGCAGGAGTATTACCAGCACCGACACCTAAAGAGGGTTTACCAGAAGAATAAGCAGCTTTAACCATACCAGGACCGCCAGTAGCTAAGATTAAGTTCATACTGGGATGCTGCATTAAAGCTTGGGAAAGTTCTACCGATGGCTGGTCAATCCAACCAATAATATCTTCTGGCGCACCTGCTGCGACTGCTGCATTGAGAACGGTTTTAGCTGCTGCTATGGTACATTCTTTAGCTCTTGGATGGGGCGAAAAAATGATGGCATTGCGAGTTTTTAAGGCGATTAAAGCTTTAAAAATTGCTGTCGCAGTTGGATTAGTTGTCGGCACGATGCCCGCTAAAATTCCTACAGGTTCGGCGATTTTTTGAATTCCATAATGGGAGTCAGATTCAATGACACCACAGGTGGGTTCTTGTTTATATTTATTGTAAATAAATTCGGAAGCAAAATGATTTTTAATCACTTTATCTTCGACAATTCCCATTCCAGTCTCTTTAACTGCTAATTTAGCTAGAGGAATCCGCTGTTCGTTGGCAGCTAAAGCTGCTTGTTTGAAAATTTTATCTACTTGGTTTTGAGTAAAGCTAGCATATTTACTTTGGGCAGCTTTTACGTTTTGAATCAGGGTGTTAAGTTCTTCTAAATTTGTTACTTTCATAGTTAATAGTTAGTGGTTAGTGGTTAGTGGTTAGTCCTAAAGGATTCCTAACCCTAAAGGGTATATCCGCAGGTGTATCCTTTAGGACACCTTCGGATAAGGATACACCTTCGGATAACACCTTCGGATATGCCCTTCGGGAGTCGCTGCGCGTACGGAGTTTATTATAAAGGATTCCTAATCGTTTGAATAACTAAAATTTATCCACTGCGTTATCTTATAGAAAACAATAGTAATAGGAGATAAGTTATGGTATGGCGTGGTTCAACAGATGTTAAAGACCGTATTTTTGCAGCGTTAGTTTATTCTATTCCTTTGTCAATCGCATTTTCTTTTAGTCGCTTTGTAATTGATTATGTCCCTAAGCCTTTAATAGCCTTAATTAATATTTTTTTAATTCCTCTAGGAATTATACGCAGTATTATTCCTTTGGGAGATATTGTTATTTTCTTCTTACTGTTTCTCTTGGTAGTAAGAAATGAAAAAATTAAACACTTTATCAGATTTAACACAATGCAATCTCTATTATTAGATATTGCTCTGACATTGCTTGGTATGGGAATGGGAATCTTAGGCTCTAATTTAATAACTGTAGTACTAAGTTCAGTAATCTTTATTATTACTCTAGCTGTTTGTATTTATAGTATTGTTCAATGTGCTTTAGGCAAATATCCTGATATTCCTTCAATTTCTCAAGCAGTATACACTCAAGTGCCTTAAGCTATTACATAGTTAGATAAACTACCAATTCCTTCAATTTCTACTGTAATGCGATCGCCGACTACTAAAGAGCCAATACCTTCAGGAGTACCAGTCAAAATTACATCTCCTGGGTTGAGAGTCATCACATGAGAGATATAGGAAACCAATACTTCGGGGGGAAATACCATCTCACTAATTGAAGCAGACTGTTTGGGAGTTTCACTATCATTGAGAAAGGTTTTTAAGCGAGCTTCTAAAGCCAATTCCCGCACAATCCAAGGACCAAGAGGACAAAAAGTATCAAACCCTTTAGCTCTTGTCCACTGACCATCTTTTCGTTGTAAATCCCTTGCTGTAATGTCATTAGCGATGGTGTAACCCCAGATTGCTTTGCGAGCTAATTCTGGAGACAAGTCTTTACAGTTACCTCCCCTTGCCTCAGCTTTGGAAAGACTGCCTATAACAATAGCTAACTCCCCTTCATAGTCAATCCTACGACTTTGTTTAGGGTATTTAATAGCCCCTTCATTACCAATAATGCTCGTAGGAGGCTTAAGAAAAATCAGGGGTTCACTAGGAACAGGAGTACCCATTTCTACAGCGTGTTTTAGGTAGTTCTTTCCCACTGCAACTATTTTGGAAGGAGCGCAGGGAGGAAGTAAGCTATAGGTATCAGGTTTGATGTCAATATCTGTAAGTTGTCCTCCCAACCAAGGGGGAGCATCAAATACTCCCACACTTCTGTCAAGTCTCAACAAGCCATAATAGACTTGTTTTTTGTTAGTTCTAACGCGAACATAGCGTTGTGCCATCGCAAAAAATTAAAGCAAAAAACTAGCTATATCTGATTTACAGTAACCTAATCCACCTCACATCACAACCCATAGTAATTTTTCTGGAATTGTTGCTCTAATAATAGTAAAATAGTTAGTCCTTGCTTATTAGTTTTCTCTAACAAATCTAATAAGCCATACTGTCCATAAGGAGCAATTAAGCCATGAGCGATAACTATGAAATGATGTATATTCTGCGCCCTGATCTTTCTGACGAGCAGGTAACAGAAGCAATCAGCAAATATCAAGAATTTTTGAGCGATAAAGGTGAAACCAATATTACGGTTCAGCATCGAGGTAAAAAACGGCTTGCCTATCCTATCAAAAAGTATTTAGATGGTATCTATATTCAAATGAATTGGCAAGGTCATGGACAAGCTAATTCTGCTTTAGCAAGAGCTATGCGCCTAAGCGAAGAGGTGATTCGTTATTTAACTTTGAAACTGGATAAACCAGTCGTTAGTAGTGAAGAAACAGCCCAAACTGTTGCAACCCAAACAACAGAAGAGACAGTAGAAGCCTAGGCAAATTCATGCTCTTTTCACCCATCTTATTGTAGGAGACTGGGTGGACTGGGTGAATATTTGTTGGCACGACTAGAATATTTTTACCCTCTAACTTGAAGAATTTGTAGCTTATCTCCTACTCGAATTATTCCTGTATTTTGGGGTATCATATTTTCACCAAATAAAACCCCTTGCTCTCCAAACTGGCGAAAAGTACCGAGAGTTCGTAAAGGCTCTTTAAGATGATGAACATTGCCTTTTTGTTGATCTACTGTGGTAATTATGCAACGACTACAGGGTTTAGCCACAGCAAATTTAATATTTCCCAACTGCACCACCCTCCAATTATCTTCATCAAAAGGAAGGGTGGTTTGAACTACTATGTTGGGTCGAAAACGATTCATTGGCACAATTAAATTGGTATCTTGATAAGTTTCTGCAATACGACGATTGAGTTCTTCTAGAGAAGCGGTGGTAGTGAGAAGAAAAGGATAACCATCGGCAAAACTTACGGGAGTTGGCTTAGTAGCAATTTTGGGATTAACTGGACGAAGATGTTGGGGAGATTGACGAACGAGACGACATCTTTTTTCTGGAGTTAATTCCAATACTTGATGAAACCAGTCTGCTAATACATTACCTTGATCGATCGCGATAGTGTGATCTCTCCATATGTCTACTTCTATTTCCTTTCCTTGGAGGGTGGGAGTAAAACTGATTGGTGCAAGACTATTATCTTGCAAAGATAAAGTGATAGTGCTCTCGGTAATTGAAACTTGAACCTTAGCTAATTGGGGGAATTGTCTTTGGGTCAAAAACTTGCCTTTTTGACTAATTATCATCATTTCTCGATCCCACAAAAAACCTTTAGAAGTAACTTCTGCTTGTTGCAGTTTAATTCCTTGACAGGATTTAATCGGGTAAATCCATAGTTC
>JASJDF010000155.1 GCA_030065715.1 Xenococcaceae cyanobacterium MO_188.B19
CATCAAAGTACTGATTTATTGGAGTAGAAATGTCACGGCTATATATTTTATTCAGTGGGTGCTTTTTGGCTGGAGTATGCTAATTTTTGACTTCAACCAACAAGATGCCGTGACAGCAGCCATAATTGGTTTTGTCGTGCTTTTGATAACTCATTTCTCAGTGAAGAAGGAAGGTGTGAGAAAATTGTTTGCCTGGATTTAGTTCTGCTGAACAACTGGTGATTGGATCTCAATACTTCTCGTTTAAGAATTAAGCAGCATTTAGTATCCTTTAGGACATCCAACGCTTAAAAGACATTGGCTTTGGCTTCAATTTCTGTAAAACCACAGGAACTTTCACAAAAGCTGCTTTGGTTCCTTTTAGGCTTACTGGATAGCCAAATAATCTGGCATTAGCTTTACTATTCGGGACATCTAGTACTATTTCATGTACTGCCATCACTCTTAGTCCACTGAAAAATGCTTAATAAACTTTTATAACTAATTGCTTAGCTCATAAGTTCCTCACAATCTTTATTTAACCTCCTATTAGAGACCTGATTCAGGCTCATTAGGGGATAAAAATCGTATTTTTATCCTTCCTCGTACTATTTACTAATGCTAGTGGAGTTTAAGTATTTATTATGAATGAATTTGATTTGTTGCTCAGTCCAGTATCAGAAATTGATGAGAACGGAAATGCGATTCTCAATGGAACCATAGCAAATCTGACTACAGAAGGAGGGGAGGTTACCTTAGATATAAACTGGGGCGATCCACTCTCACCTGATAATATGCAGATGCTCACCATCCAAGATGGTAGTCCTCTCGACCAGGATGGAATGAAAAATGGCGTAATAGAGTTTTCATTGTCGCACCAGTACCTAGATGACAATCCAACTGGCACTCTTTTTGACCCTTACACTATCAGTGTTGATGCAGAAGAAGAATTCTTAATCGGTACCGATGCTGTCTTTGTAATCGATGTGTCAGGAAGTACTGGTGGCATTGCACAAGGTGTTTCAGTAGGTGACCAAAACGGCGATAGTCAGAGCGATAGAATTCTTGATGCTGAAATAGCTGCTTTTCTAGCTCTGAATGACGATTTGATTAATCGGGGTTTAGGCAATGATGCCAAAGTCTCTGTCGCAATTTATGGCAGCAACGGGGCATTGCTCGACTTAGATCCAGTTGCACAAGGTACACAAACATTTACAAATCCTTCCGCTGATAAAAATCAGAATGGTCAACTTGATGTTGAAGAAGCACTGAAGCGTCTCAGATATGGAGGTCAACTTGGTGGTCCAACTGTTGGTTCAGGATCAACCAACTTTGAGGCAGGTCTAATACAGGCTATCACTGCAGTCAATAATGCTGAAACTGATCCAGGAGAAGGTAATGTTATCTTCCTGTCAGATGGCTTTCAAAATGACGGCGGAGTTTTCACCGACGAAGCCTTCACAATTAGCAACACTCTGGGACAAAATTTACGAGCTTTTGGGGTAGGATCAGGCTCCTCGCTCGACGACTTAGATGATATCGATCCCAATGCCCAAAAATTCACTAATATCCAAGATTTGCTGGATTTATTCAGTGGTACAGGCGGAGGGACTAACCAAGATTCTGCTTCCACATCGGTTATAGTCAATAATGTCGCCCCAACTATTACCGACGTGATGGTCGAATCCATAATCATCGATGATGACGATGATTATTTTGGCAGCAATGATGATTGGGATGATGATGAAGGTTTATTAATAACTATTGATGTAACTTTCACTGATCCAGGAAGCCTTGATACTCACACAGGAGAAGCAGTATGGAGTGATGGGGTATCTACAGACTTGAAAATCGTTGATTTTGATGGCTTTACTGGCACTTTCACTACTTCGCGTTTCTTATCTGAAGATGAACTTGAAGACAACTTTCCTGAAATTGATGACGATGACAAAAATTTCCCAGGACTTGATGACGATGACATTTTCAAATTAGGTGTCAATCTTACTATTACAGATGATGACACTGCAACAGATACAAAACTTTTTGAATTCTTTGCAGTTGAGGAGGAAGGAATATTCGTACCAGATGGGGATGCCTTTGTATAGAACAGATTAATAATATACATCTGGTGTGAATTAGAAAAAACAGGAAAATACAGAAGATGAAAGTTATCAAGTTATCGATCTACAATATCTTTCCTCCTGAATAGCAGAGACTTTTCTGATCCAATTACTAAAATTTAATTCGCACTAGACGTTCAATAGAATTGATGATTAGATATAAATCCCAGACGTTAACTGGGATTTTTTCTATTAAGAAGATTAATATCAATCACCCTATTGTGAATTAATATAATTAGCCACTTTTTCAAAAGCAGTTGCAGCTTGTTGACAAAACACAGGAAAACTCATAAAAGCATGAACTGTGCCAGAATAGTCCACCAACTCTACTGGAGTTGCAGCTTCTTGTAAACGCTGTGCATACATCTGTGCTTGATCGTGCAATGGATCATATTCACAAGTCACAATTAAAGCTGGAGGTAGATGGCTTAAATCCTGGGCTAATAATGGGGAAAAATAGGATTCTCTGATATCAGCCTCCCCCCGTGCATAGTGGCTGACGAAACATTGCATCATGGACTTGGTCAAGATAGGGGCATAAGCGTTTTGGTCGATGGAAGGTTGATCTAGCTTCCCACTAGTAACTGGGTAAAGCAAAATTTGCTGAGTAATCAACTGATGACCCAAGTCTCTGTCCATCAAGGATAGTGCCGTTGCCAAGTTGCCTCCAGCACTATCTCCCATGACAATTACTTTTTCTGGGTTAGCCTTTAAGGTAGTGGTATTCTCCACCGCCCAGAGGTAGGCATCATAGCAATCTTCGAGGGCAGTGGGGTATTTAAAGAATGGAGCTAGTCGGTAGCCTACAGCTAGGACTATAGCCCCTGTATCTTGGGCAATCCGACGGCACATTGGATCGTGGGTTTGCAAATTACCATAAACCCAACCTCCACCATGAAAAAAGAGAATGAGGGGGAAAGGTGGATCGGAAAAAGGGTAGTAAAGCTGAAGGGGAATATTGCCATGACGACCCCTAATGTCCTGTTGCACAACCTTAGCCAAGGCAATTTGCTTTCCAGCTAAAATACGCTGCAACAGTGGAGGAATTGAACTTTCCGAAGCTTGGCGCAGTTCCTCCCAACTCATTTGCTCTAGTGGCTTAGACAAGCTCACAATTCTGTCTAGCAGACGAGTTTTCCAATCTAGTTTGAAGTGCCTCTGGGAAACTAGGGTTAGGTGATTCATAATGGAAAAACCTTTTTACTTTCAGATCATTTCCGTTAACTGAGATACAATCGAACCCCCATTAGCTTGGCTCAATCCTTGACTTGTTGAGTTGTTGTGGCTTTTCCCTATCCTCAAAATTAGATATACTTTGATTCAAAATTGGATTCTTAGGGGTCGGCTCAATAGAGGATCGCCACTTGATCTCTTCTGAAGTAATAATGGTTTCGAGATCGGCAATTCTACCTTCTAATTGCTCAATTTTTTCAGATGTCTCACTATTGCCAGTTGATTCCTCAGTAGAAGCACTCCAGACTGATGTGGTTCCCCAGCTCGCTCCAAAAATAACGGCGATCGGGAGAATTGGTCCACTCTTAGTGACACCAGACAGAGGAATACAGATTGCTAACATTCCGATCGCGAGAGACCAAATTTTTGAGGTAGCTGCGAGGCGGATGTCTTGGGAATTGTTTGAGGATTTTTTAGAAGATGGAGACATTTTCTTAGGGTTGATTATGGTCATGGGAGGTTTCTGATTCTTATCCTTCGATCACAACTGTAGGGTGAGCTATTATTGCACCAATAAGACTGATAGCTATAATCTCTGGCAAGAAAGCTACGCTGAATTTGCCGTTATTAATGTCAAAAATTTATGACTTTACTTGTCAACAAACTACCGATTTGTTAGTTAACTCGATAATAGTCTTTTGAGAGGGTGTCATCTAACCTCCCATCAAAAAATCTATAATGTTTCCCCAACGGGATTTGGGGCATTTATATAGTTCAGTGTAATTACACTTACGACAGGTAAAAGTTTTAAACTTTGTCCCTTGAATATCAAAGAACTTTCCCATATTACTTCCAGTTACATGAATTTCTCCTACTTCGTATTCCTCACTGCCACAATTTCGACATTTATAGTCTGGATTTGTTAGCTGACAAATTTCCTTGATTTTGGCACGTATTGCATCGTAGTTTTCTGGATATTTCTCTCTGTCAACCGAACTTTCAGCTTGATAAAGCTCTTCTAAACTGTAGTCATCATAATTAGGTCTGGGAGAGGTTTTCATCACGGGTTCCTCCAACTTTTTCAAGCTCTAATTCCTAATTGAAAAATAAAATCCTTTATCTGTTTTGCACACCTTAATTATACTTGAGTTTAAAAAAAATCAGAGAGAAAAAAACGCTCGATATAAACTCGATTGAAAAGACAGTCTAAGCATCTTAAGTTAGATCCTGTATTATGTAACTCTAGTTTGAATTGTCGAAAATATGTACATAAATAGATGGAAGACTTGGTTTTGTGCGATCGCGATAGCAGGAATTCCCTTACAAGGATATAGAAACAATTACCATAAAAAGTAACACCACCAATTTTTCCAGTGGAGTTGAAGTCAAATTATGGCTGCACCTCGTTCCTCCCCCCAGCTTTCACTAAAGTTATTTTCTTTTGCCTTTATCCTGTCCCTGATACTGTTAATGTTGGGTTTGATTGCTCGTCTGCTTACACCAGTAGCAAGAGAATTAACTGATAAACAGGACTCAGAATCAATTTATATTAATAATTCTTCTCAGCAAGCATATATCTATAACAAGCAGGGAGAAAGTTTATGGAGACAAGGACGAGTTGAAGAAGCCATTAGAGCTTATAGAAAGGCTCTAGTATGGGATTCTAGATATGCTAAAGCTTATATTAACTTGGGTGTAGTTTGGTTAGAACAAGGTAAAATTGATCAAGCGATCGCTGATTTTGAGAAAGCAATTCACCTTGATCCTATAGATGCCCAAGCCTATAAAAATCTCTGCTATGCTTTACACCGTCAAAAAAAGTTGGGAGCAGCAATTCGGAAGTGCCAACAAGCCTTAAGTTTAGACCCCAATTTAACAGAGGTGAAACTATATCTCCAAGAAGCGCAAAGACTATGGGCTAGATTGAGATATCCTCAATTGTTCCAGCGACCAGAACGCTTACCTAGTCCAAAAATAGAACCATTAGTCTCCCTCAAACGCTCTGTTGTCAAAATTATTGTTAAGGGTAGTAATGGAATAGCAGTGGGTACTGGTTGGCTCTGGAAAAAGGATGGTTCGACAGGCTGGATTATTACTAATCGCCATGTGGTTAAGGGAAAAGATAATTCCCAAACACCAGCACAAATAGAAGTGGAATTTTACTCTGAACCCTCACTTGGGCAATTTCGCAAACGACAGCCTGCAATAGTCTTCCAGACTACCTCCAATTCAGACTGGCTCGATTTAGCCCTTCTAAAAGTCCCTCAAATACCAAAAGATATGCAACCTCTACCTATATCCGAGCAGCCAATAGAACCTAATAGATCTATTCGTGTGGTTGGACATCCCAATGATGGTGAGGATTGGACTGTAACTCTTGGTCAAATCAGCCAAAAAACAAGGCAACAAATCCAAATAACCGCAGATTTAGCTATAGGTAATTCTGGCAGTCCAGTTTTAAATGAGCAGAATCAGGTGGTGGGAGTAGCAGTAGCAGTAACTATGTTCTGTCCTGAAAAGACTGGTTTAGAAGCAGTGGGTTTGAATTGGAACTTTAACTGCGGTCTAGCTTTGCCCATCGAATCAGTAGTACAACAGTTAAAAACTTGGGTGACTCTTTCAGAAGCCCAAAAGTAGTCTGATATTCCTTTTTTTTGAAACAGAAGCATTTTCGCAGCATAAATTTGGGGTCACCCACTGCATAACCTATTTTCTCGCAGAAATAGGGACTTATATAACAAAAGCAACTAAACCCTCTCAAAAATTCAAGGGAGAAAAAATGGATTTATTGGATTGTCCACCTACAATTACGTTACCTCATAACCGTTTTAGTGCACCTATACAAAAAATAAGTCATCAAGAAAAAATTTCTGGTGCTTTGTTAAATAACCGCTATGTAATACAAAAGGTTATTGGTAGAGGAGGAATCGGTCTTACTTATTTAGCTTTGGATTCACATCGGTTCAACGATGTTTGTGTTATCAAAGAATTTTCTCCTGTCTTTCAAGAGACTGAGCAATTCAATAAATTACGGGATTTATTTATTCGCGAAGCCAAAATACTTTATCAGCTAGAACATCCTCAGATACCTAAGTTTTATGCTTGTTTTGAAACTGAGGAACGACTTTTCTTAGTGCAAGAATATATTCAAGGAAAATCCTACTCTCAGCTTTTTCAGGAAAAATTAAAACAAGGTCAAACTTTTTCGGAGTCAGAAATTATTGTCTGGCTAAGAAATGTCCTGCCTATTTTAGAGCACATTCACCAGCGTGGTATTGTTCACCGAGATATTTCTCCTGATAATATTATGGAATCAGAAACGGGAAAGTTGCCTATATTAATTGATTTTGGAGTAGGTCAACAATTAAATTTTTCTACTCAAGAAATAAGAGATAACTCTATAAATCAGTCTCATACTCCTACTTTGGTTGGCAAAATAGGTTATGCACCCTGGGAGCAACTAGCATTAGGAAAATGTTTTCCTTCTAGTGATCTTTATAGTTTGGGGGTTACTGCAATTGTTTTGCTTACTGGAAAACAACCTGCTGAATTAATCGATTATTCCTTAGAATGGCAGTGGCGTCACCATACCAAAGTTAGTGATGCTTTTGCCCAAATTATTGAGCAATTTATAGCTTATAATCCCCAACAACGCTATCAGTCAGCCCAAGAGGCTCTCACTGCTCTTAACTCCTTAAATATGACTTCTGCAAAACCAATTTATTTTAAATCTTATTTTTCACAAAAGCAGAAAATAGAGAAAACAAAATTGTTTAATAGTCTTGGTACCTCTGATACTATAACTGCAAAATTTATCAAATATTGCCAAGAAGAATATAAATTTGGACTCTTTTAGAATGGAATGGGATAGAAATAGCGATCATTATAGCAATTTAACTAGGGTTTTAGCTTCCAGCTTTTTCTAATTCTTGAGGACGTACCGATATTTGCTTAGTTTGTTCTCCTCTTTGCACAGTAATGCTTAAGGGTTTGCCAATGGGACTTTGTTCCACTGCCCTCTGTAGCTGTTCAGCCTTTTCGATCTTAGTTTCTCCAACTGAGGTAATCACATCACCTCGATGCAAACCACCTTTTGCTGCGGGACTATTGGGAACTACCTTTACTACCAGTACTCCTTTGATTTCAGGGACAATCATCAAAGAGTTGGGATCATCATTAAACTGCTGGGCAACTTCAGGAGTCAAGGTCAACATTTGAACGCCGATGTAAGGATGGGGGATATTTTCGCCACGAGCTAACTGGTCTTTAATTGCTTTAGCTTTATCGATGGGAATAGCAAAGCCAATTCCTTCTGCACCAGCACGAATGGCAGTGTTGATGCCAATTACTTCTCCCCGATCATTTAATAAAGGACCACCTGAATTACCTGGATTAATCGCTGTATCTGTTTGCATAAAATCTAGACGCATATCGGGGATGCCAACTTGTGCACTGGAACGGTTGAGAGTGCTAATAATTCCCAAAGTAACTGTATTATCCAGACCTAAAGGATTACCAACAGCGATCGCCCAATCTCCTACTTGTACTTGATTGGAATTGCCCAAGGGGGCAATGGGCAAATTATCACCTTTAATTTTAACTACTGCTAAATCTGAAAGCTGGTCAACGCCTCGAACTTCTCCCTGAAAAGTTCGCCCGTCTCGTAGCTTGACTGTTACTTTATCCGCACCACTGACTACATGGGCGTTGGTTAAAATAATTCCCTTACTGTCAATAATAAAACCCGAACCTTGACCTTGCTGACGATACTCTTTAGGAAGTTGGGGAAACACATCCCTACCAAAAAAATCACGGAAAAAAGGTTCATCAAAGAAGGGACTTTGAAAATTAGTAGCTAGAGTTCGCTCAGTATCGATTCTGACTACTGCCCCCCCGACACGATTGACAGCAGCAGCAACAAAATTACGAGGTTGATTATAGGGGAAAGTAGTTGTTTGTGGGGGAATAACCTCAACTTTTGTGGAGTTTTCGGTAACAGAAGTGGAGGGTAATAATTGAGGAAATAACCTGAGCGAACCTAAAGTCAAAGCGGCGCTGGCAACTACCACAATGACATAGATTCCAGCTTGATGCAGGGGTTTGGAAGTAGGTTGAATAGTCAAAATATTTTCCTCCAAGAGTGATAAACAATTGAAAATAAAACTTTTATTTCACTACTTCTCCCTTGTCTTTTTCGACTAATTAACTAAGACTTACCCCAGAAGTCTATTTGGTTCCAGAATTGTCTTTACCCATTAAGATATCCCATGCTACGTGGGCAGCTTCTTGAAGGCGATCGCCTAAAGTTTTAATTTCATCAACTGTTTTTTGCCAATTTTCTTGGGCGTCTTTTTGAATCATCTCCACTGAATGTTCGATGCGTTTGGGGTCTAGTAGTTGGTTTTTCTCTACTGCTTCCCTAGCACTGCGTACAGCATTAAGATAGGCTTCTCTAGTTAGAGTTTGAGCATTTTCAATTTCAGATTGTGCTCTTTTTCTTATTGCTTCGACTAAGGCTTTGGTTTCTGCTTTAAGTTCATCGCTTTCTCCCGCCATTTCCTTTTCTACTAAGGCGTTAGTTTCAGGGCTTACGGTAACGATGGTTGTTTCTTGAGGTTCGGGACTATTATTGGTGTCGTTCATGATTAGTTTTGTTTAATAGGGTCTGTAATTATTCTAATAAGATTAATCAGATTCAAACTAAATGAGTTAGTAGTTAGTGGTTAGGGAACAATGCGGTGTTAATTCAAGGATAGAATCAGATTTATAGCTTTATTGTTTCTATACTATGACGAGGATTAGAACTACTAAGTTGACGCAGTTTTTCATAATATTCTTTTTGTTGAGGAGTTAATTTTTTAGGAGTGACAATTTTGAGCTTGACAATTTGATCGCTGCGTTTCCCCTTGGGATTACGCCAACCTTTCCCCCGCAAACGCAGAGATTTTCCCGAATCTATTCCTGAAGGTATTTTCATGGTTACGCTGCCATCGGGAGTGGGAATTTTAATATCTGCTCCCAAAGCTGCTTCTTCTGGAGTGATGGGAATTTCACAGACAATATTATCATTGTCTTCAAACTTAAATAGGGGATGAGGTTGTAAATGGATCGTGAGATACAAATCTCCCCTTTGTTGATTTAGGGGGCTGATATTACCTTTGCCCTTAATCCGAATGCGACTACCTGGTTTTGCTCCTGGGGGAATTCTCACATTAATGATTTCAGTTCCCAGTTGCAGACGTTTTTGAGTACCATGCCAAGCTTCTGAAAAAGTCAGAGTAATGGTAGCTTCTGTATTAGCTGTGGGAATACCTCCCATCCTACCATTGCCCATTACATCTTCAAAACCACTAAATCCCCCGACTCCAGGACTAGAAGTGCGATAAGTGTAAACTCTTTTTCCTGAAGCATTAGGATTAGCACCACCGCCAAAGCGTCCTAACAGTTCGTTAATAAAATCGTCAAAATTAACGTACTGACTGAAATCAAAACCTTCTGCACCTACTCCTCCGCCTGGATAGGGTGTTCCACTAGTAGCATGTTGCCAATATTGACCGAATTGGTCGTATTTAGCGCGTTTTTCTGGATCAGACAGCACTTCTTGAGCTTCGTTGATTTCTTTAAAACGCTGTTCTGCTTCTTTATCTCCAGCATTGAGATCAGGGTGATATTTTCTGGCTAGTTTACGATAAGCTTTTTTGATATTTTCTGGAGTTGCTGTTTTACTGACTCCTAAAATTTTGTAATAGTCTTTAAAATCGGTTGCTGCCATTATTTACTTTCACCTCCGAACTAACGCCTATTTACTCTTATGCAAAGGAAGGTTGCCAGGGAATTAATGCCATGTTTTCCGCCTCCAAGACTTATTTAATGAGAGTAAATCAGAGAATATTGATTATCAGTAATTTTCTATTTCACAAATTGGAAACCCACTAGGGTGAATCATTTATGATGTATTTGATTCATACTATTAACTATATGATAGTTGTCTGGAAACAAAGTTCGGTTTTATTACCTCTACAAGTTGAAATTTCCCCACATTATCAATTCAATTCTTTTTTATAGAACTATAGATGTTTGATGAGAAGACAAGGGAGCCAAGGGAGTCCTAAAGGATATATCCGCAGGTGTATCCCGTGGGACACCTTCGGATAACAAGGGAGACAAGGAAGATTTAGTGTAAATTTTAAACTGCCCCACTATCTTTGCTAAAAATTACTGTGACAGTTTTGATAATTAGTTTGAGGTCATACAATAGACTCCATTTTTCTTGATAAGCAAGATCGAGTTTAATTACATCTTCAAAATTACGTATTTGCGATCGCCCATTGACTTGCCATTCACCCGTTATTCCTGGTTTAACATTAAGTCTTTGCCATTCTGGTACTAAATAGCTTTCTACCTCTTCGGGAGTGGGAGGACGAGTCCCAACTAAGCTCATATCTCCTTTGAGTACATTCCAAAATTGGGGAAATTCATCAATACTGGTTTTTCTAAGGAAACGACCGATTTTAGTGATGCGAGGATCGTTATCATTTTTAAAAAATGCCCCACTGGCTTGATTTTGAATTTGTGCTTTCATGGCTTCGGCATTGGAATACATTGAGCGAAATTTCCAGATTTCAAACTTTTTTCCTAACCATCCGCAGCGAGTTTGATGGAAAAAAATTGAGCCTTGACTTTCGGACTTAATCGCGACCGCAATTGGTAAGAAAATAATTCCAGTAATCAACAAACCAACTATAGCACCTAAAATATCAATTGCCCGTTTAATTACAGAACGGGTTGAAGGATGAGTTAATAACTGTTCTTGTTCTGGAGTGGTAGATTCTTTAGCAGACTCAATGGATAGAATATCTGATAGTCCGCTCATGGACAAAACTGCCATCACAGGAGACTGTACCGACTGTAAGATCAATTTAATATCTTGCTTCTGGGCTGCTTTATAACTTCTGATCAAAGCTCCAATACCACTGCTATCAATAAATTTGGTTTGAATACAATTAAGAGCTATTTGGTT
>JASJDF010000156.1 GCA_030065715.1 Xenococcaceae cyanobacterium MO_188.B19
GCAACAGAGCAATTTGTTGGTTTAGGAAAACCTGCTTTTATTATCCCAGGAACAGGACCCCAATTTAACTATAATTTTGCTGAGGCTCAAACTCGTCTTTTAGGATGTTCGGTAACTTTAATAAAAACCCCACAACAAGTAGGAAAAGCTATTAAATCTTGGCTAGATAGTCCCCAACAAGCCGAAACAACTAGATTCAATGGTACAACCAGAATGGGTGAACCTGGTGCAGCCCAAAAAATAGCTTTACATTTAACTAATCTTGTAAAGACAGAATTATATTCCCTATGAGTCAGCCATTAAAACCAGACTATAAAATTTGGACAAAAACATCCGTAGCGCAAAACTTCCTAGAAGGAGTTAGAAGTGCTATTCCTCTGGCAGCAGCACAAATAGACTGTCTATTACGGATCGTTGATTTAACTCAATCCCAAGTCAATTCTTTTCTGGATTTAGGATGTGGTAACGGTATTTTAGGTCAAGCTATCAGTGCCAAATATCCGCAAGCACAAGGAGTTTTTGTGGATATATCTCCCTCAATGTTGCAAGCTGCCCAAGAAAATATAGATAATGGTTCAGGAAAATACAGTTTTTTATTACAAGATTTTGGGATTCCTACTTGGTGTGATTCCCTAGATCGGAAAATCTCTTTTGACGTGATTGTTTCTGGTTTCGCTATTCATCATCAACCAGATTCCAGGAAACAGGAAATTTATCGAGAAATTTATGACTTGCTTCAACCAAAAGGAATTTTTCTGAATTTAGAACATATTGCTTCTCGCTCGTCTCTGGGAGAAAAAGCCTTTGATGAGTTATTTGTTGATTCTCTCTATGCTTATCACAAAACCCATAATACTAATCAATCCAAAGATGAGATTGCCCAACAATACTATAACCGTAACGACAAAAATGCTAATATTTTGACTTTAGTAGAAACCCAGTGTCAGTGGCTGAGAGATATGGGTTTTACTGATGTGGATTGTTTTTTCAGACTGCTAGAAATTGCCTTGTTTGGAGGTGTTAAACCTAGGTAATCTAACTTCTGTAGTGTTCTATTATTTATTAGTGCAAGGAATTATTCAATTAACTTATGGTTAGAGCTAGACGGGGCGGAAGACGAAAGTCTCAGAACAGTAAAGCTAGTAGCAATATGAAAGAGCGTTTGCTGCAAAAACGCAAAGCCAAAGAAGCCCGCAAGAAACTCATCAGCCTAATTATTATATGCTTAAGTATTAGTATTGCGATCGCAGTACCTTTAGGATTTCTCTTTGGTAATCTTAAATTAGCATTAGGAATAACAGTAGGACTTCCCTGTCTAGTTTTCTCCTATGTCTATCCCCGCCCTGCTCTTTGGGTTTTTCTGATTTATATGTGCTTTGCTGGCACTATTACCTACTGGATTGGCGGGGGTAATGTGCTATTTCAAGTTGCCAAAGATGTATTTTATCTTCCGGCTCTAGTTGCTTTAATTCAAGAATGTCGCCGTCAGAGAAAACCGATAATTATTAATTCCAACCTGAAGCTGACTTTTTTCCTGCTTGCAGCCGTAACATTGATGACTCTCTTTTTTGTCAATGGAGTACAACAAGTAGCTCTTCCCCATTGTGATAGCCTCAGTGACTACGACAGGTATCTCCGCACCCCAGATGGCTCCTTGATTCTCAATCCAGAGACAGGTATTGTAATTCTTACCCCTTGCAAACAGGGAATTCCTTTTTTACAGGGAATTCTGGGAATGAAGGTGTTTGTAGGTTATGTTCCCCTAATTTTTTGCGCTTATTATCTCATTGAAGACAAAAAACAATTAGTTTTTCTAGGAAGACTATTAGTAGTTCTAGCTGTAGTTTGTTGTGGCTTGGGTGTTATTCAATACCTTATGTTGAAAGTCGGAATTTGCGATGGGACTCGTGCTGCTGTGGGAGAAGACTTATTTAGAGCTACTACAGGAGCTAAATGTTTGGTTGGTGGTTCTTTACTGTATAGTCCATCTCAGGGTCAAATTCGTCTTCCAGGTACTTTTGTTTCTCCTTGGCACTGGGCATGGTTTTTAATTGCGAACAGCTTTATTACTTTTAACGTCGCTTTTTCTGATCGATCCTTATTTTGGCGCACTGCTGGACTGGGGGGGCTGGTATTAGTTTTTATTAATGCTGTAATTTGCGGTCAAAGAATTGCTTTAGCACTAGTTCCTGTGTGTGTATTCATTTCCCTAATTTTGACGGGACAAATTGCTAATCTTAAACGATTAATTCCAATTGCTGCCCTATTAGGTCTAATTTTAACTACAATAGCCTTAACTAATCCAGCTATAGTGCAAGAAAGAGTTGACAGTTTTGTAGCTCGTTGGAATACTGCTCCACCTCACCAATTTATTGTTAAACAAATGAACTTTGCCGTTAACAATCAAAAAGGTATCTTAGGTAGGGGTTTGGGCAAAGCTACTAACTCTACTAGAGTTTTTGGACGTACGGCTTTAGTAGAAACCTATCATCCGAAACTTCTTTACGAAACAGGTTATCCTGGTTTGATTGCCTTTATAATTTTTACGACCAATATAGTAATAGTTACTTTTAAAAGTTATAGGTCGGTTAAAACACCAAGTATTCGTAGTTTTGGTTCGGGTTTTTGGGTCTTTATCCTTATCATCTCTTTTTTCCCTTATTGGTATCCTTTAGACACCGATCCTGTAGCTGTCTATTATTGGTTTTTTACGGGAGTATTGCTGAAGTTACCTAAGATAGATAAAGAAGAAACAACCAAAAAGTTGCAGGAAAGCATTGAAAATAAAAATCGTAAGAGTAAAAGAGTTATGAGAAAAATAGCATGATTTTAGTTGAGTTTTGAAAGTGTTTTTATTCAGTATTTATTTCTATGAAACTACCTAAAATTTCTGTTATCATTCCCACCTATGGTAGAGAAAAAATTTTGATTGAAAGTGTCAAAGATATTTTAAAACAAGAATATTCAGATTTTGAAGTTTTGGTAATTGATCAAACCCAAAACCATGAAGTAGAAACCGAAAATTTTTTAGCAGATTTAGCTAATGCTCAAAAAATCAGCTGGTATAAAGTTAATTGGGCTAGTTTACCAGGAGCCAGAAACTATGCAGTAAGAAGGTCTAAGGGAGATATAGTACTGTTTATCGATGACGATGTTAAATTAGAACCAAACTATTTACAAGCTCATGGTAAAAACTATCAAGAAAATCAAGAAATTGGAGCAGTAGCAGGAAGAGTTTTTGATCGCATGAAATTAGCTGATTTTGCGACAGCTAATTCTGATACCTCACCCTATACTATTGATTATTTACCTGAAGCAGCTAAAGACCCTGGTATTGCTTGGTACTATATTGATTTAGTTCATACCACTAAACCCCAACAAGTAATTTCTGCTAGGGGTTGTAATATGTCTTTTCGCAAAGAGATATTTACTAAATATAATATCTGGTTTGATGAGAGATTTCGTGGTAGTGCAGTGAGGGAAGAATCAGATTTTTGTCTGCGATTAAGAAAGACTAATTACAAGATTTGGTATGATCCTGAAGCGAATTTAGTCCACCTAGGAGAAGAAACAGGAGGTTGTCATGATATTAGCACGCGATCGCTAAAATATCAATTTACTTTTTATCACAATCATTTTTTAATGGCACTAAAAAATTTAACTTTAACTCAACAAATAAGACTATATATCAAATTGTTTGATTGTCATGTTTTAGGAAACCCTCCTTGTAATAAAAGTGGTTCTCCTATAAAAATTATTAGTCGTTTTATTTTTTATATTCTAGGTTTTATTAATGCTTTGTGGACTCAGACTAAAGGACTATGGGATGATGGGCAAATTTACACCAAATTAGACCTTAAAAATAGTTAATAAGCATGAAGATTTTAGTTGCGAGTCATACTTATATTGTCGATCTCAATTGTCAGAAGTTACGAGAACTATCTCGCTTAGATAAGAATATTCAAGTAATTGCTTTAGTGCCAAAACGTTGGCGACCTGGAGGAGTTCAAAACAAAATTATTGAATCCCAATTAAAAGATGAAGGTAACTTTAAAATTATTCCTGTAGATAACTTTAGTGAAAATAATCAAGGATTACTTACTTTTAAAACAGAAATAATTAAACTATTCAAAGAATTCAAGCCAGATATTATTCAAGTAGAACAAGGAGCAAAATCTTTAGGCTACGCCCAGCTTATTACTCTAAATAAATTATTGGGTTTAAAAGCTAAAAATGTTTTCTTTACTTGGTGGAATATTCCCTACAAAAATAAATTTCCTATTTCACTTTTAGAACAATATAATCTTAAAAATACTCATGGTTTAATTGCAGGAAATCAAGATGGACTAAATATTTTAAGAGATCATGGATATCAAGATAAAGCTATAGTATTACCCCAATTGGGAATAGATGAAAAATTATTTACTCCTAAACAACAACCTGAACTAGCCTCAAAATTAGCCATTGATAATCAAGAATTTATCATCGGTTTTGTCGGTCGATTTGTTAAAGAAAAAGGAATTTTAACCTTAATCAAATCCTTAGCTCCTCTTCAAGATTTTTCTTGGAAATTGCTACTTTTGGGAAGAGGGGAATTAAAAGAAAAAATCAAAAATACAGCTACAGAATTGGGAATTCAAAATAGACTAATCTTGATCGAAAGTGTCCCTCATGATGAAGTTCCTAACTATATTAATTTGATGGATACTTTAGTGCTACCATCAGAAACCACCTATAAATTTAAAACCCTAACTGCTGCTGGCTGGAAAGAACAATTTGGTCATGTTTTAATTGAAGCTATGGCTTCTGGTGTCGCTGTAGTTGGTTCGGATTCAGGAGAAATACCTAATGTGATAGGAGATGCTGGTTTAATATTCCCCGAAGGAAATGTAGAAGCTTTAGAAAATTGTCTGCATCAACTTATGACAAAATCTAAGTTGGTAAAAGATTTAGCCAACAAAGGTTACAACAGAGCGATGGAAAAATATACTAATAAGGCAGTAGCCCAAAAACAACTAGCATTTTATCAGGAATTACTCGATTCAAATTAGCTCTGCTGTTTATTTGCTCGTTACTGTAATGAAGACCATACTGCATCAGTTTTAGCTGCCATTATAAAATCATTACGATGTAGCCCGTTAATAGCATGAGTCCACCAAGTAACAGTTACCTTTCCCCACTCAGTCAGTAAAGCTGGGTGATGTCCTTCTGCTTCAGCAATATCTCCTACTAAATTAGCGAAAGCTAATGCACTTTGAAAATCAGAAAATTGATAAATTCGTTGCAGATGCAATTCCTCATTTTCTGTAATAATATCCCAGTCAGGAATCTGAGTTTTGTAAGTTTTGATTTCTTCGGGTGTAGCAGTTGGTAAGCCACCACTACAAGGAACGCATTTTTGTTCTAATAACTCTGCCATAATTCTTGCTCCTATTCTCAAATTAGATATTTTTTGTAAATCTAGATAATTATTTAGTTGCTAGATTCTTTTTTCTAGATTGCAAAGGAGATCGTTCTATTTCCCCTTCACAGTAACCTAAATCATACATACTAGCTGCTTGTGGGTCGTGTTCTGGCGCGCGTCTCGGATTTCCTGACCAAGCATCTGCTTTACCTTGGTTAATCCAGTCTTCGTCAGTCATTAATGGTTGAGAGAGGTTATTCATAATTGTTTGCCTCTTACTTTCTTTTATTTTATCCAGGGTCAGTCAGAATTATCCCAATTGCGTAGATATAGATAGACAAAAATCAAAGTTATAGTCAATAGAATAGTCGCTGCTGCTGCTGCATAGCCAAACTCAAACCGAGCAAAAGCCTGTTCGTAAATATAAAATACTAGTAAATTAGTGGAGTTTAAAGGACCTCCACCAGTAATAATATAAACTTGTTCAAAACTGCGTAGAGTAAAAATGGTAGTAGTAATAACGGCAAAAACTAAAGTAGGACGTAATCCAGGAAGAGTAATGTACCAAAACTTTGCCCAACTATTAGCTCCATCTAATTCTGCTGCTTCGTAGCGAGTTTGGGGAATAGTTTGTAAACCCCCAAGAAAAACCACTAAATTAAATCCAATCTGTTTCCAGCTACTGAGTAATATTAAGACAGGCATTGCCCAAATGGTACTGCTTAACCAAGGAATGGGGTCTAAGCCTAGGGTAATTAATAAATTGTTGACTGGTCCTTGAGTTTGGAATAGCCAACGAAAGCCTAATCCTACAGCAACTAGGGATGTAATAGAAGGGATAAAGTAAGCCGTGCGTAATGTACTTTTTAAAGAAATGGAGCGATTAAGTAATACGGCTAATCCTAGAGGTATGATTATAGTTGGAATTACTGTTGCGATCGCGAAATAAATGGTATTGCCGATAACTTGCCAAAAATCTGAGTCGGAAAACAGTCGCTGGTAATTAGTTAACCCAATCCAACTAACACCAGAAATGGTAAAGCTACCAGTAGTAAAACTCAGATAAATTAAATAGCCAATGGGATAAAACAAAAAAATACCTAGTAGAATCAATGCTGGAGACAGAAAAATCCATGCTGCAAGAGTATCTCGATCAAAATATGAAGGTATTTTTTGAAGTTTAATCATTAGGTAAGCTGGCAATTCTAGAAAGAATTATACTTTCCTATGTTGCAAGCTAATCAGGATTAGACTCTTTTGAGTAGATTTAATCCATGACTATCCGTACCACAGGTTGTATATAAACCATTTTTGAAAGCCAATTCTAAGGCTTTTTCGGTTTGATTGGGACTGGGTTTCCAAGGGTAGGAATGACCATAGGCATAGTACGCTTCAATGCCATCAATACCCACTTCAGTAGCTAAAAGTACTAATTCCCTGGCTGGACGACGATAACGGAAAGGATGAGCCAGAATTGCTAAACCACCTGCTTCGTGAATTGAAGCAATGACTTTTTGAGCGTTGGCATCTTGACCTTCGGGACTAACCGACTGAATATAAGGTTTTAAAGCAATATGAGTAGGATCAAAGGCATAACCTAGTATATGCACGTTGGTTCCTTTTAAATTAGAGGTTATTTCAATTCCTGTCCAAAGATTAAAAATTTCTTGGTTAGGATTAGCTATCTGTATTTGATTTCTGTAGGATTCAGCTTGTTGATATCCTGCTAGAGAGTGATGGTCAGTAATAGCAATGCCTTTTAAGCCAATATCAATTGCCTGATCAACTAATTTTATTGGAGAAAGCTTCCCATCAGAAGCATTAGTGTGTATATGAAAATTATAAATATGAGGACAGCTATTGCTGTGGATAGTCTCCCAAACTCGACGTAGGGAAAGACTATCTAGCAAATTTGCCGTAGCAACGGAGGTTGTCAGAATCATATCCAAAACTTAAAAATCCAAGATTATTACTAATTGTTACAAACAACATAACAAAATTAGTGGGTAAGTGGCTGTGTTCTAAATACCTATTTAGTGACAGATAATAAATCGTCCTAATTCAATAACCGTAATAATACTCAATCTATTTTTAGTAATCTGCTGGTCAGAACCAGCTAAAAAAATTATTGCAATCTTTATTTTAGAAAAAATTATTGATTTTATATTAAAATCTGCGATCGCTTTATAATTTAATACCAATCACTTGAGTATGTGCGCCTCTAGCTTGAGTTACACCGATAGTTCTTTCAGAAGCTTCAATCATGGGACGACGCAAGCTAACTACAATAAATTGTGCTTCTTGAGCTTGTTTTTGGACCATCTTAGATAATCTTGCAACATTTGCTCCATCTAAAAACATATCTACTTCATCAAAAGCATAGAAGGGAGAGGGACGATATTTTTGCAGGGAAAAGATGAAACTTAAGGCTGTTAAAGATTTTTCTCCCCCAGACATGGAACTTAATCTTTGAACTGGTTTTCCTTTGGGATGGGCGACAAGATTTAAACCACCATTAAAGGGGTCATTTTCATCTTCTAATTGTAAGTGTCCATCACCATCTGATAGTTCGGCAAAAATACTTTGAAAGTTTTGATCTACTGCATCATAGGCTTCTTTAAAAGCGCGAAAACGGAGAGTGGTAAATTTTTCAACCCGTAATAATAATTCGGTTCTTTCTGCTACTATGGTGCTGAGTTTTTCAGATAGTTCTTGTAATCTGGCTTCGGTTTTTTCATATTCTTCCAATGCCAACATATTTACTGGTTCCATCGCTTCGAGTTTTTTCTCGCCTCTTCGTATTTGTTTTTGCAATTCTTCGAGTTTTTCTTGTAAGATAGCGTGGGTAATTTCGATTTCTGATAAATCTTCTTTAGTTTTAAATAGTTGCTGATAAATTTGATTCCATAATAGTTCTGGTTCGATGGCTGACTCTTCTGAAGTTTCAGGAATTGGCTGAAGAGTCTTTAATTCTTGTTCTTGGTCTGTTAGTTGTGCTTCTAGGGTTACTAAACTAGTATTTCTTTCTACTTGAGTTGTTTGCAGTTTTTCTTGTTGCCAAGATTTTTGTTGCTGTTGTTTTTGAAGTTGTTTAAGATTATTTTCTATGCGATCGCGTTGTTCTTTAGTCTCTCTCAGTTTCTCGGTTAATTGTCCTAATTTTGCTTCAGATTCAATTATTTTCTGAGTTAATAGTTCTAGTTGATTGTTGATTGTTGATTGTTGATTGTTGATTGTTGATTGTTCTGATTCTAGCTCTTCTATATATTGTTGAGCTTCTGTTATTTTTTCAGTAAAACGTTGATGTTGATTAATGGCATCTTTTAATTGATTTTCTGCTGTCCGAAACTCGGTTTCTTTATTTTGTAAATTCTGTTCTTGATTTTTAATTGCAGTTTGTATTTGTTGCCATTCACTCTGATCGTGAGAAGCTTCTAATTCGTCCAGTCTTTGTTGAAGTTGTTGTAATTTATTTTCTTGATCAGGGATTGTTGTAATCAAAAACTGCGATCGCGTTTCTAAATTAGCTTGCTCTTGTTGATGATTATTAATCTGATTTGTAAGCTGTTCTTGTTGAGATTTTAATCTGGTTATTTCTTTTTGTAATTGTTCTAAACGGAGTTGTTGCTCGCGGTGAGCTTGTCTGGCTTCTGTTAAACTTTCCCGCTTATTCTTGACTTGAGCTGAATCTTCCCCTATTATTCGGTCTATACCTGATAAGATGGACTCTATTTCTGTCAATCGGCTTTTAAGCGTAGCTATTTCTTGAGATTCACCAATAGCAACCTTGCCAAAGTGTAGACTAGAACGAGAAGATTGACTTCCCCCTGTCATCGCCCCACTGGTTTCTAAGATTTCTCCTGATAAAGTAACTATACGATGTCTTCCAAGATGTTGACGGGCGTTGTTAATGTTGTCGAAGATAATAGTATTACCAAAGACATAAGCAAATATCTTTTTATAACGGGCTTCACTGTTGACTAAGTTAACAGCTAAATCGATAAAACCTGGAGCATTTCTGATACTAGATATATCAACAAATTTGGGAGATTGAATTTTATTGAGAGGTAGGAAAGTTGCTCTTCCTGCTCTTTGTTGTTTTAATAATTCAATCCCCTCTGCTCCTACTCTATCATTCTCTACGACTATATAACCTAGCCTACCTCCCGCCGATGTTTCTAAAGCTAACTGATAACGTTTTTCTACTTCTCCTAATTGCACTACTAAGCCGTGTACACCCGCAAGATTAGAATTAAGAATTATCTTGCTCGCATAAGTTCCTTGGGCTTCTTGTTGAGCTTGTTTTGTTGCTTCTAATTTATCTAGCTGTCTTTGTTTATCTCTTTGTTCTTTTAATAAACGCTGTTGAGTATCTTGCTGAAGATTACGATCACTTTCTAGATCGGATAATTGTTGTGCTAATTCTTGTACTGTTTTAGCATTGGCTTCTACTTCATTTGATAAAGTTTGTTCTTGATTTTGTTTTTCTTCTAATTCTGTTGTAACAGTGGTTAATAATTCAGTTTCTTCAGTAATTTTAGTTTCTAACTGAGACAACTTTTCAGTGATAGTAGCTTGTTCAGTACGCTGAGGATTAAGATTATTTTGAATCTGGGAAATTTCCCTTGTTAAATTGGCTTGTTCTTGTACCCAGGCTTCACTAGCTGCTGCGATCGCGTCAGCCATTTCTCTTCTTTCATTTAATTCATTTTTAGCTTGTTGATATTGTCGAGATAATTGGGGAACAGTTTCAGTTTCGAGACGCTTTTTAACTATTGTTAGTTGGTTTAATTCCTGTTGATATTGATTTAAGTTTTCCTGGGTCTTAAATAAAGATAGTTCTTTGTGTTTTAGGGTTTCTTGTAATTCTTCTTCTCTTTGTTTTAGCTGATGGCGTTTGGCTTTTTGGGTGGCTAATTCCGAAGCAATAGATAATTGTTCTTCTTCTCCTAAAGCTTTGACACGAGAGTTGAAATCTTCTAAATTACTGCTGTTTTGATTAATATCCTGTTCTAGAATTGCTAATTCTTGAGTCAATAAATCGAGCTGTTTATTGTCTTCTGCAATAGCTGCTTGTAACTCTTCTCGTTGCTGTAAAAGAGAACGCCAGACTAAAATAATTTCTTGTTGTTTCTTGTCCTGTACTTCGTACTTCAGTTTGCGATATTTTTCCGCTTTAACCCGATCCGCAGCCAAGCGTTCTTTAGCAGCAATTAACTCTTGTTCAATAATCTGACAATGTTCTTCTCTCTCTTTGACCTTTTCTAGAGTCTTCTTGGTTTGCTCAATTTTGCGGTCAAAAGCTGCTACTCCTGCTAATTCATCAATAATCTCCCTTCTTTCCCGCGTATTCATATTAATAATGCGGGTAACATCCCCTTGCAATACTACGTTGTAGCCTTCGGGATAAATTCTCAG
>JASJDF010000157.1 GCA_030065715.1 Xenococcaceae cyanobacterium MO_188.B19
AATATGGGCTGGATGAACGATACCTTGAGCTATTTTCACGTTCAGTCCCAAGACCGTTCTAACGTTCATAACAAGTTGACTTTTAGTATTTGGTATGCATTTAGCGAAAAGTTCATGCTGGCTCTTTCCCATGACGAGGTAGTTCATGGTAAAGGACATTTGTGGCAAAAAATGCCAGGAGATGAGGCGCAAAAAATGGCTAATTTACGGGGGCTTTTTGGCTATATGTTTACTCATCCTGGTAAAAAAACTCTCTTTATGGGTATGGACTTTGGTCAGACGCGAGAATGGAATGTTAATGCAGACTTAGACTGGTGGCTGCTTGAATCTCAATCTCATCAGCAACTACACCAACTGGTCAAAGATTTGCATCAAATTTACCATGCTGAACCAGCCCTTTATAGTGATGACTTTACTAATGAAGGATTTGAGTGGATTGATTGTAATGATATGCCTCGGGGGATGATTACCTATCTGCGGAAGGATAAATATTCGGATGAAGTTCTGATTGTTGTTTGTAATTTCAAGCCTAATGTCTATCAAAATTATTGGGTAGGAGTCAGAGAACCAGGGTCTTATCGAGAAA
Organism: Xenococcaceae cyanobacterium MO_188.B19; assembly: GCA_030065715.1. GTDB lineage: Bacteria > Cyanobacteriota > Cyanobacteriia > Cyanobacteriales > Xenococcaceae > JASJCP01. The sequence goes on from JASJDF010000157.1 coordinate 587, forward strand.
TAATTAATACAGATGACAAAAAGTATGGAGGTAATGGTCAGGTTAATCCCAGTTTAGAAGCCCGACAATGGAACTCATTCCCTTGGGATTATGCTCTTGAAATTACGGTGCCACCGCTTTCCGTCATGATCTTTAAAAAAAATTAAATTTATAATTTGCCATCATCACAGATGCTCTCGGTTAGAGAGTATCTGGGCTACTCATTACTCCTTCTTTGTTCCTTAATTATTCTCCTGCATGATAAGAACTCCTGACCAACGGCGCAGAACGAACATGAGAAAATCCCAAAGAAGTGGCAATTTCACCAATACGAGTAAATTCTTCTGGTGTCCAATATTTCTGTACTGGTAAATGGGCTAAAGAAGGACGCATATACTGACCTATGGTAATGCGATCGCAATTAATAGCTCGTAAATCTTCCAGAGTTTCAATTATTTCTGCTTCTGTTTCTCCTAATCCCAACATTAAGCCAGACTTAGTGGGAATAGTACAGTCGTATTCTTTAACTAATCGCAACACATTCAAAGAGCGATCATACTTTGCCCCCCTTCTTACTGGTGCTTGCAGACGCTTTACCGTTTCCAGATTGTGATTATAGCAAGCTGGTTGAGTAGCTGCTACAGTAGCTACTCTTTCTCTCTGTGCTCTTGCTGCTTCCTTGCCACTCCAAAAATCAGGAGTTAGTACTTCAATTTGAATGTTAGAATTGCCCTGTCTAATAGTTTCGATTACTTTCACAAACCATCCTGCACCACCATCCTTCAAATCATCACGAGCTACAGAAGTCAAAACTACATAGTTTAAGCCCAGTAAATTAACTGCTTCTGCAACTTTTTGTGGTTCTTCTAAGTCTAAACTAGTAGGCGAATACCCCTTATCTACTTGACAAAATGCACAAGCACGAGTACAAATTTTACCCATTAACAAAAAAGTCGCTGTCTTATTGGCATAGCACTCTCCCCGATTGGGACATCTTCCTTCTTCACAAATAGTATGAATATTGCGTTGCTTGATAATTTTTTGCACTGTAGAAATTTCACTGGCTTTCCCAATAGAGGATTTGAGCCAAGGTGGAAGAGAGTGCATTTCCTTGCGCCATTGAGCTTGTGCAGATTCTTGAGACTGTATAGGATTCATTTGGAGTAGTGATCAATCAAATTGCAGAATGAGACAAAAAACAATTAGGGAGATTTTGCTTCTCAATATTGTTATTTTGACAGTGATTAAGGGAATTCTAGAGGATGTAAATAAATTAAGTAGATAAACAAAAGTTTATAAATCCGTCTGATCTTTCTTCCAAGGAGTTAATTGATAAGGAGTTAATTGTGCCCAATAATAAAATTTTGGTGATCGACGACAGCAAAGTCATCAGAATGAGAGTCAAGGATATGTTACCAGAAGGTAACTTTGAAGTTATTGAAGCCAAAGATGGTTTAGAAGGATTCAGATTGATCAGAGAAGAGAATCCCAACCTGATTATGCTAGATTTTTTACTACCCAAAATGAGTGGTTGGGAAGTATATCAGGAAATCCAAAAGCAGCAAAGGCTCAGATCAATCCCTCTAGTACTAATGTCTGGTAGGAAAGAAGAGGTTACCGATAAACTCACTGAACCTTTTGAATTTTTTGCTTTTGTGGAAAAGCCTTTTGATCGCGAGCAATTAGTCGATGCAATTCGCGAAGCGATGATGAAGTCCAAAAAACAGCCCCAAGTTCTCAATCATGAGAATTCGGCGGGATCTGTTGGTGGGGATAACTCTACTATGGAGACGGAAATCCAGGCTCTTAAAACTAAAGTAGTCAAAATGGAACAAGAAATGGAGCAAATGAAAAAACAAATTACTCAATTAGTTAACTATATTAGGCAAAAACTAAAATAAGCATCTTTAAAATTTACTCATTCCCAAAGCACATAGAGCTTTCATTTATCGAGGTCAATTAATTGATTCTTGACTCTTGATCATTTTTAATTAATTTTTGAGGATTTTTCTACCTTAAAACTTAAAAAAGGATAAGTTGACTATTACTATTCTCATCAAATTCTTAGTATTTTTTCATTTATTCATTAGGTAATCCTCAGATCAAGTAGTAATCATAATAGGTAGAAATCAAGAAAAAAGCAGTGACCTCAAACAATTGAGAGGAGGTATGAATGAAACGCTTAATAATTGGGACTTTATCAGCTGTAGCATTATTTACTTTAGCTGTTCCTGCATTGGGTAATGACCTAGTAAGAGTAAATCCTTGGTCTACTCGGAATATAGTTAAGATTAGTCCGTTTAATCTCGTGAGTGGTGGTTATCAAGGCTTGTTTGAAGATCAAGGGATTCCTAGTAGTGGTTTGTTTTTAACTTCTGTTCGCGCTAACAAAATTACAGCAGAAGATTTAATAGAAAGTGCGATCGCAAAAGGCAGATTACCAGAGAGTACTCTAGAGGATGATGCTTACATCAATGACGTTGAATTTATCCTAGATGGATTAGATAAGAACTAATCACTTTCAGTAAGTTTCGACTCACAGAATACTAATCTATCAGTTTTGAGATGATAAGTTGAAATCAAATAAGGAAAGAAAAAAACTTGATGACACTTATCCCTCAAATTAATTTTGAGGAAGTAATGTTAGGGGCAATTTAGCAATTGTCCCTAATCTCATATTCTAGAAAGAATTTGATTTTTTAACCTGAGATTCAGGGTTATTGTGTATAGCCCTTTTAACAAAACTATTTAGCTTGATCGCGATTTTCCCAGTTAAAAAGAGCAATCATTGCTGCGACTACACCCAGTTGTAGAGCCAAATTAGGGATATCTCTGGATATATCTGTTCCTGCTGCAATACGAGCTACAAAACTTAACGCGCCAATAAAACCAGACGCAGCAAAAGCTAAATAAAAAAATTGTCGCAAACCCTTATAAGGTGCTTTTGCTTCTGCTTTGAGTCGGGCATACTTTTCAGGAGAAAATCTCGATTTGGCATTAGGTAAAGGATTTTGATTGCTCATCGTGTAAATAGTTATTTGCTGTAAAATACAGATTTTAAATAAGTCTCAACATATTTCAGTTTAGATGAATAACTTATTGCGGGGTGTAAATGTCTATCTCATCGGCATGATGGGGTCGGGAAAAACTACTGTGGGTCAATTGTTAGCACAGAAATTGGGTTATCGTTTTTTTGATACTGATACTTTGCTAGAGAATGTCGCTCAAAAACCTATTCCCGAAATTTTTGCCACTGAGGGCGAAGTTTATTTTCGAGATTTGGAAACGAAAATATTAAAAGAAGTCTCTGCCTATACGAGAAGTGCGATCGCAACAGGAGGGGGAATTATTCAAAAACCCGTCAACTGGGGTTATTTACGTCAAGGTTTAATCGTTTGGCTAGATGTGGAGCTAGAAGTATTAAAAGAACGTTTATTAGATGATGATACTAGACCTTTAGCTGAGAAACTAGAGTCATTATGGGAAAGTCGTCGTTCTCTATATGCTCAAGCAGATTTAAAGATTAGTGTTCACAGGAAACAAACACCCGAACAAATTGCTGACAACATTATGGACAAAATTCCTTCCATGATTATGACTTAAAGGCAAATCATTTTTAATCTACTTTCTAATCAAAGTTTCTCTTTAACTTTACCTACTCACAATCACCAAATATATGCAAGAAGCAAGCGAATACATCAAAGAAGCAGAAGCAACCCGCGTTCGTGTTCTCAGTGAAGCTTTACCCTACATCCAGAAGTTCGCCAATCGTACTGTTGTAATTAAGTACGGCGGTGCAGCAATGAAAGATGGCAGGCTCAAAGCAGGAGTAATTCGAGATATTGTTTTCTTGTCTTGTGTGGGAGTTCGTCCTGTTGTGGTTCACGGCGGAGGACCCGAAATCAACATTTGGTTGGACAAATTAGGTATTGAGCCTCAATTTAAAGATGGTTTGCGCGTCACCGATGCGGATACGATGGATGTCGTAGAGATGGTGCTAGTCGGTCGGGTCAATAAAGAATTGGTTTCTCTGATTAATCAAGCTGGTTCAGCAGCAGTGGGTCTTTGTGGAAAAGATGCTAATCTGATTCAAGCTCGCCCAGTAGGAAAAGAAGGAGTCGGTTTTGTGGGAGAAGTTACTAGTGTAGATACTAGAATCATTGAATCTTTAGTAACTAGTGGTTATGTTCCTGTCATATCTAGCGTGGCTGCCGATGAAACAGGACAAGCCTATAATATTAATGCGGATACGGTAGCAGGAGAGATTGCAGCTGCCCTCCAAGCGGAAAAGTTAATCTTGCTTACTGATACTCCTGGCATCTTGGAAGATTACCACAATCCTTCTACTTTATTAACTCACTTAGATATTCAAAAAGCTAGAGAATTAATAGATCGGGGGATTGTTGCTGGAGGCATGATTCCCAAAGTAAATTGTTGTGTGCGATCGCTGGCTCAAGGAGTTAAGGCAGCACACATTCTAGATGGGAGAATTCCCCACGCTCTACTACTGGAAATTCTCACTGATGAAGGGATTGGCTCGATGATTATCGCCTCAGAATATATGAAATGAAATAAAATCCTGACGAAAGTATGTTATTATAGTTAAGGACTCGGACCCATGCAGTTGTAACGCCTAAACCTTGTCAGAACCTAACCGTAGCAGCAATACAGGATGCTTATGACAGGCGTGGACTTCGGGTCCTTCGCTTTTTGTATTGTGTTGTACAGTGACTAATTATTTGTTGTCAAAGTCAGATTGGCATCATCCCGACAAAATAGGAGTTGCTGAATAAATCTAACCTCTTCATAAATCAATACTTTGAAGCTTGTTGAATTTCGATAAAGTGCCAGAAAATAGGCTTCTAAACGTCAAAATTTTTGGTTTGTATTTGCAAATGATTCAGAGACGAAAAATCACAAAAACTAGGCGTAAAACTGTTGCCTGTTTCCGACCTTCAAGAGAGACTTTTTCAGCAATTTTAAAATCTTTTAAGAATTTAAATACTGGTTCTAAAACTTTTTTTGTTCAGCTAAATTACTATTTATTAATAAATCCCTTATTCCATCTAGTTTTTACGCTTCAGTGTCGCCCCTGCAGATCTATCTAAAGTTACATACCAATATTGCTCTTAAAGTAGATGTAGTGATTAAGAGATTTTTTATAAGATTCGTATTGTAGAAAAAAATCAAGATTAAATATATGACTATAGCTTTAAGAGATGATATTATGTATATCCTGCTCAAAAAAATTCATGAACAAAATGGCGATGGGAAGCGACCAGTAGATTTTGAGGCTACTGACTTTACTGGAAGAAACTTAACTATTGCAGGTTTTTTAGGTCATTTAGATTATCTCAATCAAAAACAATATATTAATGCCGACTTTTCTGGTAATGCCTATGCCAATCAGGAAGATGTACCTGATTTAATTGATTCAGAAGAGGTTGACTTTCGTGTTGCTAATACCTTTGGTGCACCAGATGGTCCTTTCCCCCACTTAATTAAATTTAAAAGCGCAAAATTAACTGAAAAAGGGAAAAAAATGCTAACACGGATGGAAAAAAATCCTCCCGCAAGTTTAAGACAAGGTGCTTCTACCCCCGTTATCGATGACTATACTCCATTTTTAGAAAAGGTAGCTCTCAAAGCGGAGTTACCAGATATTTTTGATGCTAGAGATTTGACCACAATTGTCTATCGCACCATGCGCGATTTGATGACTACCGAAGCATCGAAGGCATTAGAATCGGAACTACGGGTCGAAGCTAAAGAATATGCTGACAATAAAAGGCTACAGCAGGAAATAGCCGATCTTTGGCATGATGACAATCCTCTAGTTGCCTGGTTAAGCACTATTCGTCCTCCCCTAAAATTTGATGCTGATATTTTTATCTTCCGCATCGAAAAAGAAGGTGGATTACCTCGTGGTACGACTGGTAAAAAAGTAATTAACGCTGTTTTTTCTGCTACTAAAGAAGAATTGTCTGAAGACAGAATTCAAGAAGTTGCTACATTTTTACCAGGGAAAATTCAAGAGATGTGGCAAGCAGCTTAAATTAAAAGTTAACCACGAAATTCGTGGTTCTTCGTTCTGACTTAGTTCAATAAGAATAATGCAGTCCGTCGTAGTATTTTTGAATATATTCATGTCAATTTAATCATGCTTTCGAGTTTTTTACTCAAAAGCATGATTTTTTTCCAAATTACTTTAATCATTTATTTGTATTTGGCTCTAAACTCAACTCAACTTAAAACACAAACAAAATCTATCAATTAACAATTATTTACTTCCTTGAAGTATTTTGGTTTTTTTATTTAAAGAGCGAATAAACTCCCGCAAGATTTCAGTCTTAGTCCGCTTAGTTTGCTTAGCATAGCTATCTAAAATTTTCAGTTCATGTGCGGGAACTCTTATGTTTAGTTGTTTTTGACACATGATATTGACTAGCCGATGGCTATCTCAAATTGATTTACTAGAAATATGCTATACTGAGCATTATATCAGATTAGCTTATTATCTAGCTTTGTATAGGCAAGAATATAACCTTCAAAAAATAATTGCCTGAGCGATATTTTGGGTCGAAAATATCAGAAACATAATTTAAATGTTAATAAATGTTAATAGCTAATATGTGTTTTTATTACATGGCTATCAAATCAGTCTTGTAGTTGCAAAAAAATGTTGGGCAACATCTAAAAGACTAAAGATAGTCTTCAGGAGAAAAGAGAGTTTATCTCTTAGAATTGCCAATGTTTTCTTTAATTGAGATTAATAAATCTGATTCCATAATTGATCAGCCAATTTTGGGGCGAACCCTACCGTCATTGTTAGATGAAGCTTGCGAATCCTATCCAAATTATCGTGCATTTAACCAGTGGCAAAATAGTGCTTGGCAGCCTCAATCTAATGAAAAGATGCGAACTGCTGCGGAAGAGTTGGCTTTAGGATTACTTGAAGAGGAATTAGAACAGGGTGACAAAATTGCCTTATTAATGCACAGTGATCTGAATTTCTGTCTAGCGGATTTTGGTTCATTACTGGCTGGACTAACTAATGTACCAATTGATTTAACTCAAACTCTAGATAATATCGTATTCATCTTGAGTCATTGCGCAGCTAAAGTCTTAATTGTTTCGGATTTAGATCTGCTTGCTCAAATCATTCCTTATTTAAGCAAGACTCCCAATCTTCAGACAATTATTGTCGCCGATATTCCTGATGATTGGTCAGAAAAACGGATTGAACTCTTAACTTGTGGTGTAAATGAATTGGAAGTTAGGAATTCTCCCCCAGCTTGTTTATGTATTCCCATGTTGCTTTGTCAGGGAAGACAAGACTTACATTGTCCCAGTTTGCCTCAATGTATTGAATTATTATCTCTCGATGAAGTACGAGCCAGGGGTAAAAAGTTATGGAATGAAGAGGGGTTAAAGCAATTGCGCTCTAGTATCTCTCCTCAAGACTTGGCAACCATAGTTTATATTGCTGGAGAGACAGGAGAGCCTAAAGGGGTAATGTTAAGTCATGAAAATATTACTGCTGATATTCTGACTACTTTTAGGAGTATTCCTGATCTAAAACCAGGAGTAATTGAGACAGTACTATCTTTTTTACCCTTAACCCATATTTTTGCACGAGCGTTAATTTACGGTCATCTTAATTATGGACATAGTATCTATTTTTCTAATCCCAACCGAGCAGTTAGAGATTTTAAAACAGTACAGCCGACTTTGGTAGCTACTGTACCCCGTTTATTAGAAAAAATTTATCAAAAGATAATCGATCGCGGTAGTAAGCTCAAAGGAATCCAAAAAACAATTTTTAATTGGGCATTTAAACTGGCTCAAAATTATGAGTTGGGAAACCCAATTAGTATGTTTAATACTTTGCAACTTAAGTTAGCAGATTGGTTAGTTTTTTCTCAATGGCGAAAACCTTTTGGTGGTAAGCTCAAATACTTTATTAGTGGCGGTGCCGGATTAAAAGCTGAGATTGCTAATCTACTTAGTGCTGCGGGCATGATTGTACTCCAAGGCTATGGCTTAACTGAAACCAGTTCTGTGGTTTGTTGCAATCGAAATGGTTTAAACCGTGCGGGAACAGTAGGATTACCAATTCCTGGAGTGGAAATTGCGATCGCTTCTGATGGAGAAATTCTCGTTAAAGCTCCTTATGTGATGCAGGGATATTATAAAAACCCCAAAGCCACTAAGTCAGTTATAGATGAGTTGGGTTGGTTGCATACAGGAGATTTAGGAACATTTACGCCAGGAGGTTTCTTGACTATTACAGGCAGTAAAAAAGACCTATTTAAACTGTCCACTGGTAAATATGTCATTCCTCAACCTTTAGAAGCGCAAGTTGAGCGATCGCCTTTAGTAGTTCAGGCGGTGGCGGTGGGAAGGGAAAAAAAGTTTTGTGGAATGTTGATTTTTCCCGATCTAGAGCAGTTACAAAAGCAAGCTAAGGCTTTAGGGTGGCAGCACTTACCAACTAAAGATTTACTACAACACCCAGAAATTATCGCTCTTTATCAAACTTTAGTGGATGAAGCTAATGAAAAGCTTCCTATATGGTCGAATGTTAAGCAGTTTCAGTTAGTTAATGCCAAGCTTAGTGTCGAAAACGGACTATTAGAGTCGAACTTGCAAGTTAATCGTGCTCAAATTAATGAGATATTTGCCAGAGAAATAAATGCTCTGTATGGAGAAGAATTAACTTTGAGTATTCTTCGGGAGTCGCTAACACCGAACCAGTTGTGGGAGTTATTGTTGGCTAAAAAATTCAAATTTCTATCATGGCAAGTTGTTCTGCAATACTTCCGTCATTTAGGTGCCAAAGGTGGAGATTTCTTACATAAGATGGGGATTCATAAAGGAACCGATAGCTCTCCTAAACTCCCTTCATTCGAGGACGAAGAATTTGCTTTTCTGAGCAAGAAAGACAATTTTCAACTCCGCACTATCGGGAGATATCTGAAAAACTTAAAAAACTATCTTACTCTACCCCCCACAATGCCGTGGAAGCTACAAGAAAAAAATAATAATTCTGAAGAATTAGACTCAGAGATTACTGGAAAAAACAGTTCCACAGCCTAGCCTACTGTGATCATTGTTGAATTGAAAGGAGAAAAACATAATGTTTAAAACGTTCCGAACCGCTGCTGTATTAGGTGCAGGTGTTATGGGTTCGCAGATTGCAGCCCATCTGGCAAATATTGGCTTAACAGTTTATTTACTGGATATAGCTGCTGCTGAAGACAATAAAAATGCCATTGTTGAAGCTAGTTGGAAAAAAGCTTTAAAGCTGAAACCACCAATTTTATTTACCGAAAAAACGGCTCGTCATATCACTCTCGGCAACTTCGACGAACATTTAGCAAGTTTGGCTGAGGTAGATTGGATTATTGAAGCAGTAATTGAAAATTTAGCCATTAAACAAGAGTTGATGGCGAAAGTAGCAAAAGTAGTTAGACAAGATACGATTATTTCTACTAATACTAGTGGTTTACCAGTCCATCAGATTGCTCAAGGATTACCAAAATCTTTAAGAAACAACTTTTTAGGAACTCATTTCTTTAACCCCCCCCGCTATCTCAAGTTATTAGAACTAATTCCCACACCAGACACCGATCCTAAAGTACTAGATAGGCTCAAATGGTTTGGTCGTCTCCATTTAGGTAAAGGAGTTGTAGTAGCTAAAGATACCCCCAACTTTATTGCTAATCGCATCGGTATTTGTGCCACCATGTTGGGGGTTAAAGCTTTTCTAGAAGAAGGATATACCATTGAAGAAATAGATACTCTCACAGGAACTCTAGTTGGTAGACCAAAATCAGCAACTTTCCGTACTGCGGATTTAGTTGGCTTGGATACTTTAGTTTATGTGGCAAAAAATCTCTATCCAGCCGTTCCCGAAGATGAAAGCCGTGATATCTTCCGCGTACCTTCACTGCTAGAAAAACTCGTAGAAACAGGAAAATTAGGGGCGAAAGCAGGTCAAGGATTTTATAAAAAAGTAGCAGGAGAAATCCTTTCTCTCAATCCTGAAACTCTAAACTATGAACCAGCTAAACCTCTAAATTTAGGCAATCTTAAAGCCATACAAAAACTCGAACTACCAGAAAGATTAAGAGCTTTGTATCAGGATAGTAGTCGGGCTGGCAAGTTTTTCCGCAAGTTGATTCTCTCTATTCTCAGCTACAGTGCTTATCGCATTCCTGAAATTACCGATAATTTAGCAGAATTAGA
>JASJDF010000158.1 GCA_030065715.1 Xenococcaceae cyanobacterium MO_188.B19
TTACTCGTTACTCGTTACTCGTTACTCATTACTCATTACTCATTACTCATTACTCATTACTCATTACTCATTACTCGTCACCTACCTTCACCAAAAACTTTTTCGCGCCAACCCTTTATTATTCTGGTCTAACAATAGAAATATAAGGGTTAGTTAGATAATGATTCGCTACTTCTAGAATCATCTCGGAAGTGACTGCTGCGATCGCATTTTGGAAGCAAGAATCAAATTCAATTCCCAATCCTAAACTCTCGTACCAGCCAAATATTTGGGCAATTTCACTATTAGTTTGTTTCCCTAGGGCATATTGACCTAATATTTTATTTTTTGCTCCTTTTAATTCGCTATCAGTAAGTTTTTCTTTAGTTAAACGTTGTACTTCTTCTTTAAGTCCTGCGATCGCAATTTCTGTATTTTCGGGAGCAGTACCCATATAAGTAATAAAAGGCGCAGCTTGCAAACGAGTCGGGTAGAAAGCTGATATATCGTAAGCTAGTCCTCTTTTTTCGCGTAATTCGACAAAAAGGCGACTAGATAAACCATTACCTAAGTAAGTACTAATTAATTTGAGAACAGGATAATCGGGACTTTTGACTTCTGCGCCCAGATAGCCCAACATGACAATAGACTGCTGAGTATCTTGAATAATTACTTTTTCCGTGGGAATAGAGTTTAACTCTGGTAAGGATTGTAAGGTAAGGATATTACTGGGAATCTCCCAATCTCCAAAAACTTCTTTTACTAAACTAGCTGCTGTTTCTGGTTGAATCCTTCCTGAAATACTAATAATCAGATTATCAGGACGAAAATAGGATTGATGATAATTTAGGATATCTTCTTGAGTTAAACTACCAACACTTTCTTCTGTACCCAATACGGAAATCCCATAGGGATGATCTTGATAAATCATTTCCCTAAGTTGCCCAAAAGCCACATTAAAAGGCTGTTCTTGTTGAGAGCGAATACTTTGGATGGCTAATTTTTTTTCTAAATCTATTTCAGAAGCAGGAAAAGTGGGAAATCGGATAATTTCACCTAACAATTTCAGTATTTCCCCAAAATCGCGGGCGATGGTTTTTAAACTGAGTAAAAAATAGTCTGAACCTGCATCTGCTCCCACACTAGCACCAATAGACTCTACTGCTTCCGCTATTTCTAAGGCGGATAGATTACGGGTTCCTTTGGTAATTACAGATGCTACTATATTCGATATTCCAGCCTGTTGTAGGGTTTCAACCCTAGAACCTGCTAACTTAAAAAAACAACGACAAGCTACTAAATCCGCAGCTTGATTTTCTACAACCAACAGGGTGATACCATTGGGTAAAATTGTACGATGAAGATTCTGCGGTGTTAATTTTTGATTTGAGCTTGTGGTCATTTATTCCGTTCTAATTAGGTTTGAGTCTCACAGTAGCATAACGCTCTGGAGACAGATATAAATTAGCAATACGTTGTAACTCAGCAGTAGATATATTGTCAATTAGCTGAGGATACAGTAGGCATTGTTTAACATTAGAAATTGTATTGTAGTAACCGTAGATACCTGCTAGTTGTCCAGGGGTTTCAGTAGAAAAAATATAGTCATTTAGTAATAATTTTTTGGCGCGGTTTAATTCAGTTTCAGCAATTGGAGTGGTTTGTAACTGATACAGGCGATCGCGTATAATTTTTTCTACTGTATCTATATCTTTGTCTTCTAGCCAAGCATTAATCGTGAACAAGCTGGAATCTTTTTGTAAAGAAAAGTCGCTACAAATATCTAAAACTAAGTGTTTTTCCTCTCGTAACTCCTGTATCAGTCTGGAACAGCGACCACCAGCAAGAATAACTGATAATAAGTCTAAACCAATTACTGTGGGCAAATCCTCCGCACCAGGACAAATCCACCCCATCAATAAGCGTCCGTGTTCCAATCTCGATAGATGCAATTCTTCCCTGCGAATTCCAATTAAAGGTGGTTCAGCATCAACTATATTAGGAGGACATTCTGACCTAACACTAAATTCTCCAAAAACATCACCAACTAAAGATAAAGCGGATTCTGCTTCAATTCCCCCCACTAAAACCACAGTCATATTTTCTGGTTGGTAGTGGGTACGGTGAAAACACCGCATCATATTTGGTGTGTGGGTCATTAATAAATCTACTTCCCCCAAAATCGAACGCTTATAAGGATGGGAATTATAGAGAGTCTGACAAAGGGTTTGAAAAGCTACCCAGTCTGGATCGTCATAACTAGAACGAATTTCTTCTAAAACCACATCCCGCTCTCGAATAAACTCTTCGTCTGGTATGGTTGCATGAAGTAGAATATCTGCCAAATAAGGGAGGGTTTCTCTTAAATGGTTTGCTGCTGTAGTGAGATAAAAATGAGCATAATCATGGCTTGTTGCTGCATTAGCTATTCCCCCTCGGTTCTCAATGACCCAATCAAACTCCCCTACTCCCACTCTGGGGGAACCTTTAAAGATCATATGTTCTAAAAAGTGTGCCATTCCTGACCAGCTATCGGTTTCAGCGATCGCTCCTGCTTTGACCCAGATATCTGAAACTACTACAGGAGTAGCAGGTAAATATTGATGAATTAAAGTTAATCCATTGTTTAAGTTCAATACAGTTGCTGGTAAATCTGCTGATTCGAGATGTTGCGATATTTGTTGCATCAAATAGTTGAAATTTCGATGATATATATCATCCTAGCGTTGATGAATTTTTGTGCTTGACAAGTTTTATACAGAAATCATGACATTGATTGAGGTTTTTGTCGATGGTTTTTTGTCACTATCCTAATATCCCACAACAAAAGCAAGGCACTGGTCAATTATTTAGTAACTAACTACTAGGTGAGCTAATTCTAATTCTCTACCCTTGATTATATTAGTACTGATTTCCTCGCATTCAGGACATTCATAGATATAGTTATCAGGTTGAAAGTTGCGATCGCATTTTTGACAATGGCAAACCACAGGAATAGTTTTAATCTCTAGGCTGGCATTTTCGGCTATTGTTCCTGGAATTAGAACCTCAAAGGCAAATTCTAAGGCTTCGGGGATAACTCCCGATAATTCCCCGATATTCATGGTTAGACTCTCGATTTTTGTAGCTCCCTTTTGTTGAGCTTGCGCGATCGCTATATCTAAAGTGTTTTGCATCATACTTACTTCGTGCATTTACCTCGATCTCGTAAGAAGTTTTTAATCTCAATTAATGCTTCAGCAACACCTTTTTTACCCGTGGATGACAGGCTGTCTCCTAATTGAAAGTTAGCACCTGGAACGACTAACAACCAAGCTTCAGGACACTTATTATAAAGAGCTTGAGTAAGACTGAGTATAGCCCTAGGATCGCTAAAATGACTTCTAATGTTAATTGAATTTAGAGGTTGTAAACTTTTTAGCTCAATTGTTTCTATCTCAGTACCTCGGCAAGCATCAACAAAAATAACCAAATCCACTTTAGCTAAATCTTGAGCTAGTTCAGGGGTTAATTGAAATCGAAACAGCGATCGCACTTCTGGCAAATGCCAACTAGCAACAATGTCAGCTACTCGCTCACCAATACCATCATCACTACGCAAGCTATTACCATAACCGATAATCAAGCACTTAGACACTATCTGAAATTCACCAAAAAAGTTTTCTGGGAGAGGAAATTAATATTATTTCAGTTTTTACTAAATTGATATTAATTATTAAAGATATTTTATCCTTATTTAATGACTGTAGGAATTAGAAGACAACATCGGTTGAACAACAGAAAAATTTAAGCAACTATCCATAACCAATTTTGCTAAATTAAAAGGGAATTTTAACCATTAAAACCAGATGGTATGAAAGTTAGACCAGCTACGTCGGATGATACATCATCAATTTTCTCATTCATCAAAAGAAAATCGGAATTTGACCGTAAAATTGGGGCATTTACTGGCGAATTAAAAGTATCTGAAGCGAAAATACTGAAAACACTGTTTAGCAAGATTCCTGTTGCTTATAGCTTATTTGTAGAACATTCTGGCAAACAAATCGGATTTGCTTTATATTACTTCCGCTATTCTTCATTTGCTGGTCAACCTATCCTCTGGCTCGACGATCTTTACGTAAATGAATCTATGAGAAGCCAAGGAGCAGGAACAGCATTAATGAATTATCTTGCTACTCTTGCCAAAAATCAAGACTGTACTCATCTAGCTTGGAATGCCGATGCTAGAAACATCAGAGGGATTGAATTTTATCATCGCCTAGGGGCAAAAATCATTAAACAAGAAGAAAATCGCTGCTTTTTTAAGTGGATTCCTACAATAAATTAAACCGTAATTAATCATGACTTTGACAACTTCATCTCCTATCAAAGCTAAACTTCCTAACATTACTAAAGTCCCTGTATTGATCCAAACTATTCAAGCCATGTTCGATCAATTTGGCTTACAAGAAAGATATTGCAAAAAATATGGGGATATTTTTTATACTCCTAAATCTTCTTTATTGCCCCCCTATGTTATATTTAGCAATCCCCAAGGAATCGAACAAGTATTTACTGCCGATCCTAATTCTTTTGAAATTAGCAAACAAACAACCGCACCCGTTAGACTTTTATTAGGAGATTATTCTCTAGCTTTACTAGATGGCATAGAACATAAAAGACAGCGTAAATTATTAATGCCTCCTTTTCATGGGGAACGAATGAAAAGTTATGGTCAAACAATTAGGGATATTACAGAAAAAATCATTTCTCAATGGGAAGTAGGACAATCTATTTGTATTCGTGACTATACTCAAGAAATCTCTTTACGGGTTATTTTAAGAACTATTTTTGGTTTAGATGAAGGGTCAAAATACGATGAACTTAGAAACCTTCTAGTTGACTGGTTAGACATATTCAATTCTTCTTGGAAATCTTTATTTCTTTTCTTTCCTTGGCTACAAAAAGATTTAGGTAATTGGACTCCTTGGGGACAATTTCTCAGACAAAAGAAATTAATTCACCAAATATTGGATTCTGAAATAGAACTAAGACAAAATAATCCTGATACTCTTGGTGATGATATTCTGAGTTTAATGGTTTCTGCTCGTGATGAAGATAATCAACCCATGAGTAAAGCAGAAATCAGAGATGAATTAATGACTATGCTTTTTGCTGGACATGAAACAACTGCTAGTACTTTAGCTTGGGAATTTTACTGGCTACATTATCTGCCAGATGTCAAGCAAAAATTTATGACGGAATTAAACTCTATTAATGATCTAACAGACTATAATACTATTCTGAAACTTCCTTATCTGGGCGCTGTTGTCTCAGAAACTTTAAGACTAAATCCAGTAGTAGCTCTTATTGGTCGTCACTTAACTAAACCTTTTGAGTTAATGGGATATACTTTTGAAGCTGGTACTTCTTTGTTTTTTTCTATCTATCTGACTCATCAAAGAGAAGATATTTATCCTGAACCAAAACAGTTTAAACCAGAAAGATTCCTCGAAAGACAATTCTCTCCTTATGAATACTTGCCTTTTGGTGGGGGAAATCGTCGTTGTTTGGGTTATGCTTTTGCTCTATTTGAAATGAAGCTAGTTTTAACTACTATTTTGTCTAAAGTTGAGTTTGAGTTATTAGATAATCGTCCTCTTAAATCTGTACGTCGTGGAATTACTTTTTCTCCTGATGGTGGAGTAAGAATGAAAGTAAAACAGATTAAATCTTGAGCTACGTGATATCGGTTATCGTAAATAGCTAAAGACTTGAATGGATGAAATTACTAGTTTGACCATAAAACCTTCCGTAATGGAGGTATTTTTATGTATATATACTTAATAAGGACTAAATATAGTTTAATTATTACTAATAATAATCAATATTTATTGCTAACCCCTCGATTTATTCACCTTTTAGGGGGAAAATTGTATTGTCTTGGCACAAGCAAAATTTTATATAGCATTTCTTCAGATGATCGGGTATGAATATTAATCTTTGGCAGTAGTAACTACATCAGTCAATGTTAAATTTTTCCCAGAAATGTTTAAGAACTGCGATTTGCTTATTGACTAACTATTTAACTCTTTAGGAGACAATAGATATGATTATCAATAGAACGTTACATGAGATGATGCAATATCTAACTGAAGCTTTTGCTCGTATTTTTAGCCCTAATGACGATAAATACCCTGCTATTGGAGTACAACCCTTTTACGGTGAAATTTACCATTCTGGTTCTTCGATTGATTGGTAAATAATTTTAGTATTTTTTGAAATCTTGCAGTAGAAGAAAACAATAAAGAAGTTAAAAGTGAAAGACTTTCGCCTTTCACTTTTTATTTTTGATAAAAAACAAATATTTTCAGATTAAATTAAAAAATGAATCTGACAATAATAAAGTAATAATCTAGGCTAAGACACGCCTACTATCTCCGATCGCTCTGGTGGAGAGTTTAATCTCCCGCAAATAGTAGCTAGAGGAGGAAGCGATAGAAACTCCACATACGTAACATTTTAGCCTAAGAGGAACACTGTTCATACACCTGGCATCGCTCCCCTTTAGTGTATGACAAAAGACCACAGCGACAGAACTTCTTTCCAGTGTTTTTGATTATTTCTCAATATAACAAGAATTCCTGACAACAACTGTTAAATAAAGCTAAAAATTTGTAACTTTAGCATGTTACTACTATGTCGCTAATTGGATACTTCTGACATTTCAATTACTCGATCTTCAATATCTTTAACCAAAAAATTTAGGGGTTTATCGCGACGAATTTTATATTTTAAACGTCGGGATTGTACTTTTAATAAAACATCTTCTAAACAATCGCGATCAAAACAAACATGACGCTGACGGTCTTTGTAACCACCGCTTGCACCAGAAATAACATGTAGCTGGGTATTTTTTTTCAGTTGATACCATAAACCATCTGAGCCATTAAGACCTGAATTGCTTGGGTTAGCAGACATATAAATTGGGTCAATCGCACCTGCTCCCATGGCTTGCTCGTAGTTATAGTAGTAATGTAGAGGAATATCTGCTACTGGTAAGTTCAATAACCCTTCATAAAATTGTTGAGCAATTCTAAGATCCGAAACCATCATGGTGTAGACTTTTGGTGCACTGGAAAGAAACATCCACATCGCACCGGCATAAGCGACTAGGAGCATCACCATAATTCCTTGGGTAGAAAAAAGACTATCTAGAGCAATCGGCGGTAAAAATGCTCCAAGGTAATGATGGTAAATAATCATATTTCCAGAATAAACAGCGTTGATCATTATTGACTATTTTATAATTATGAGCTAAAAGGTAATTTTTTCTACCCTAATTATAGGAAACTCAAGTTTAGACCAAGTGAAAAGTTTTTCTAGAGCTATTTTGAACTGAATAATTTAAGGTTCGCTTAAATCAAAAATATTGAGAGAAATAAAACATCTCAAGTGTATGCTAGGAAGGCAGTTGAGAGAATAGAAAGAGCATATTTTTGAAAGGAACGATTTCAGAACGAGCCGATGATCTACCTCTAATCATCCATTGGCTAAAGGAAATGGAAATAGCATCAATAATTGATCAAGGGCTAGTCCCGCAACTACGCTATTTTAGATTTATGGGTCGCCTGGGACTCGAACCCAGGACAAGCCGGTTAAAAGCCGGATACTCTACCAACTGAGTTAGCGACCCTGGAACAATTTATGTTTTGTTCACACAGTTACTCAATATAACACAGTTTTTTGGGAAATACAAGAAAATTTTTAATCCTTCTCCCAAATCATTTCCACCACTGAATCATAAGAACTTCCAGGTTCGATATAATTCAATTGTTCTTTGGTATTCATGGCGTTACGAGGAGCACTCCAAGGCTCTAGACAAACATAGTCTTTACCCTTGATTGTCCAAAAAACCAAGGTAGAGTAAAAATCTGAGTAGTGAATAGTCATTTTGCTATTTCTTTGACCATCAACAATTGTTGTGTGATGCTTGTCAATCGAAGTAAAAGCGGAATCAATTTCATCTCGCTCAAAATCGAATTCTCCAGAAAAAGATTTTACATCCCCACTAATGTGATCGAAGTAACTATAACTAGGAATATCAAAACTTAGTTGGCTTTTGTCTTTGACCAGAAAGTAGGGATGTAACCCAGCCGAAAAAGGCATTCTAGCATTTGAAAGATTAGTATAATTTTGCAGGATTTTTAAACTGTTTCCTTGCAATTGGTAGGTAAAAGTTAGTTTAAAGGCAAAAGGATAAACAGCTAGGGTGTCTTGATTACTATCTAAAGTAAGAGTAATACTAGCCAGGTGATCTGTGTTTGTTTCTGTCACTTCCCAAGGAAGATCGCGAGCTACTCCATGTTGTTTGAGTTGATATTCGCGATCGCCAGATTTATAAGTATTATTAGGTAAATTGCCACATATGGGAAACAAAATCGGAATTCCGCCTCTAATGCTCAATTCAGGATTAGCGAATCTTTCTTCATCGAGATACAAAATATCTTGATTATTAACTTTCCAACGACTAATGATGGCACCTCTTTCTGGGACAACTTTAATTTGAGAATCTCCCTCTGTGTCATTTAGAACATATGTAAGATATCGTTTTGGTTCTTGAGAAATCGTAAACACTTCTACCCTAGTCTCCATAGGAACAGTCGAATGTACTATGCTCTAATGTAGAACTTGATTAGACTGACTCAAGGTTCTTAAAACTTTTTCTTTAGCTTTGACTTTTTGCTGTAAAGAAGATGATAACCAAGAATAGTATTGAGGATAAATAGGTAACCTCGGTATTAGCTTCCAACCAGCAGGTTCGATAATTTTGGCTAAAAATTGGGCAGTTGGATGGATATAGTCGGGATTAACCTCGTCAATGGGACTAATTCCTCCTAAATCTCTTGCTCCTGCGTCTAAACATTCTAGTAAGATATTGGGCTGTGTAATTAGATTAGGGGGAACCTGGATCGTAATTGTATCTGGTAATATTTTGCGAGCAGTTGCGACAATCCGTGGCAATTCTGATAAAGAAAAATTGGGATTATGATAGTTTTGTTGGGTTCCCTGACTATGGGGCTGTAATATTACCTCCTGAATATGTCCCCAACGCTGCTGAATTTCTGCGATCGCATTCAAGCTTTCTTCTCTCTCTGCTTCTGTTTCACCAATCCCCAAAAGTAATCCTGTGGTAAAGGGTATTTGTAATTTTCCTGCTAATTCTAGCTGTTGAATTCTTAATTCAGGAACTTTACTAGGAGCATTCTTATGAACGGTCTCTAACAATTTGGGTGTTATTTGTTCCAACATTAAACCCAGAGACACATTAACTTCTTTGAGTTGTTCCATCTCTGAATATTTTAAAATGCCTACGTTACCGTGAGGCAAAAAACCCAAAGATAGAGCAAGTTCGCAGATTTTCAAGATTCGGGAAAACCACTCATCCCGTTGGGGCGAATTTAATGCAACCTCCCCACTAAGAATCAAAATTTCAGAAATTTCTTGATTAGAAAGTCCCAGAAGAATATCTTTAGCATCTGAAATACTTAATGTAAAATCACTACCAATATCTTTACGAAAGTTACAGTAATCACATCTGTTAAAACATTCATAGGTTGGGACAATAGTATAGGCTGGACTGTAAGTAATCTGGTTATTCATAAGTCTCATAAATAAATCTTATTTTTAATATAAGTATCTATTTGTTAGAAAAGGTTTACAAAACTAAAAAAATGCTCTAATGTAGTAAGTGTCAATCATTTGAACCTTGACAACTTAATATATAAAGGAATCATACAAAACATGACTACTACTCTACAGCAGCGCGAGAGCGCAAGCTCTTGGGAGAAGTTCTGTCAGTGGATCACTAGCACTAACAACCGCATCTATGTAGGTTGGTTCGGTGTATTAATGATCCCTACACTACTCGCAGCTACCACTTGCTTCATCATCGCATTCGTAGCAGCACCTCCCGTTGACATCGACGGAATCCGTGAGCCTGTTGCAGGTTCATTACTATACGGTAACAACATCATCTCTGGTGCAGTTGTTCCTTCTAGTAACGCTATTGGACTTCACTTCTACCCCATCTGGGAAGCAGCTTCCTTAGATGAGTGGTTATACAACGGTGGTCCTTACCAATTGGTAATCTTCCACTTCTTGATCGGTGTATTCTGCTACATGGGTCGTCAGTGGGAACTTTCTTTCCGCTTAGGAATGCGTCCTTGGATTTGTGTCGCATACTCTGCACCTGTATCCGCAGCAACAGCAGTATTCTTAATCTACCCCCTAGGACAAGGTTCCTTCTCCGATGGTATGCCTTTAGGAATCTCTGGAACCTTCAACTTCATGTTGGTATTCCAAGCAGAGCACAACATCCTAATGCACCCCTTCCACATGTTGGGAGTAGCTGGTGTATTCGGTGGTTCTCTGTTCTCTGCAATGCACGGTTCTTTGGTAACTTCTTCCTTAGTACGTGAAACAACTGAAACTGAATCACAAAACTACGGATACAAATTCGGACAAGAAGAAGAAACTTACAACATCGTTGCAGCACACGGCTACTTCGGTCGTTTAATCTTCCAATACGCATCCTTCAACAACTCTCGTTCCTTGCACTTCTTCTTAGGTGCATGGCCCGTAGTTGGAATCTGGTTCACTGCAATGGGTATTTCTACCATGGCATTCAACCTCAATGGATTTAA
>JASJDF010000159.1 GCA_030065715.1 Xenococcaceae cyanobacterium MO_188.B19
TACTTCCCTAATTCTGGCAATATGTTCGGGAGTATGAATTTGTTGAATATAGGGTAAAGGATTTCTATCTGTTGGCGATCGCCATTGTAACCGCTCCTGCCAAGGAACTTGCTTTAAGGCTTCTACCACCGCCGTAAGTCTTGCTGGTCTTTCAGGATGACCATATCCAGTTTGATGTTCTAAAAACTTGTCGGAGTAAATTATGGTTAATTGTTTATCCTTCATCGTTGATGGTTTATTGTTCATTTTGCCCAAGTACTTATTGTAAAGAAAATCAACTGTTTGCATAAAAACTGTAAATCAATACGTAGTTATAAACAGAGATATACAATTTCGACAATTTCTGCACTGATAGGCAAATAGACAAATAGCCCTGACCGTAACCCCTTTACCTACGCCCTAAATGTGTTGGAATAAATTGATTGAGATTGGAAGTCACTATCAACAAACTTTAATGTCAGAGGTTGATTTATGGAAACTAGACGACAACAAGCCAAGCAAATTAGGATTAATGCTGCAGAATTAGCTGCTAGTCGTCCCCATCCAAGACACATAAGTAATGGGGAAGAATTTGAATATCGCCGTCCTACACCAGACGGTAAAAATGAACCTAGCTACATTGCGAATTTTACAAAAGGTTTACCCCATAATCCCGACACTGGTTTTTTATTAAATAGTGCAGATTATAGACAATTTGTTCTAGGTATTCAGTCGGGAGATCCCCAAGATTTTGCTCAAACTCCTTTAGGACCCATATCCTGCGATTCAGATGTAACTATTCATCCTGGTTGTCTGAGTCCCCAAGGGATTAAATGTGATACAGCAGATCGCCAAAAATTTTGGCAATCGAAAATCGCTAAAACCGCAAAAAAAAATAAGGGAGCAAAATTAAGAGCCTGGGAAAGTGCTGGTGCTGGTCTGACTTTTGATTTAGAAGGTGCGGACGCCCAAGCTGTTACTATGCCTCCTGCACCAACTTTAGATAGTGTAGAATTGGCTGCGGAAATGGCAGAAGTTTATTTACAAGCACTACTACGAGATGTGCATTTTTCCCAGTTTAGAGACTCTCATCAGGTGACAGGAACACCAGTTGATTCAGCCAAATGTGGAGTTTGTGAGTACTGTCCACCTCAGATTAATGTGGATAAAGCAATTGAAATTCTGAATAATGTTAAGATAGGCGGTCTCAATTGGTTTAATTCTAATTGTTGCGATCTCACTGAAGAAGAACAAAACCGTAATCGGACAACAGTAAATCGGCAAAATATCTTTCGTGGTATTGCACCAGGGGATGACAAAGGACCTTATCTTTCTCAATTTTTATTAATCGGCAATGGAGGAGTTAACCCTAATGATTCAATTCTGACTCCAGCCGACGGATTAATTACTTATGGTTCAATTCGCGTTGACCAAAGAGTTCGAGTCGCCACTCCTTGTAAAGATTATATGACCACCTTTGAAGCTTGGGTGGATGTACAAAATGCAGCAGACGTAAGAAACTTAGAAACTTATATTAACGATATTAAAAATGAATGCGATCGCGACTCTAAAAAGTCGTGTAGCAATAGGGAATTTCCTGCCTATCGTTTTATCACCACTCCTAGAGATTTAGCAACCTACGTTCACTACGATGCTCTTTATGAAGCTTATCTCAATGCTTGTCTTATTATGTTAGGTATGGAAGTACCTTTCGATCCTGGTCTTCCTTTCCAAGGACCAGATAAACAAGATAAACAACAGGGTTTTGCCCAATTTGGGGGACCTCATATATTAAGTTTAGTTTGTGAAGTCGCCACCAGAGGTTTAAAAGCAGTCCGCTATCAAAAATTTAATACCCATCGTCGTCTTCGTCCCGAAGCATTAGGAGGATTGATCGACCGCTATAAAAATAATATTGGCAAAGACCAACTTAAGCCGATTCATTCTCTGGTCTGTGCTTTGGATAAGGTTCATTTACTGGAAAAAGTTAAACACCACAATAAATGTCAAAATGATCCAGCCAGAAACTATTGCGATGCTCGTCACCTAGACCCTTCTGCTTCAGGAGATAATTATTTTTTACCTATGGCTTTCCCTGAAGGCTCACCCATGCACCCTAGTTATGGTGCAGGACACGCTACTGTTGCAGGAGCTTGTGTAACCATTCTTAAAGCCTTTTTCGATCATGGTTATGAACTAAGTCAAAAACAAGGCAATATTTATATTGCTTATGAACCCAATCAGGATGGTAGTGGACTAAACAAAGTAACTTTAACCCAACCTCTAACTATTGAAGGAGAACTAAATAAATTAGCAGCTAATATTTCTATAGGTCGAGACTGGGCAGGAGTACACTACTTTACAGACTATATTGAATCTTTGCGTTTGGGAGAACAAATAGCCATCAGTATCTTGGAAGAACAAAAACTAACTTATGGTGAAAACTTTACCATGACTGTTCCTTTGTTTGACGGTGGAACAATTAGGATTTAACTTTTTTCGTAACAAGTTGAGGAATTGGAATACTTGTTAACTAGTTCATCGTTGATTGCCGACTGTTATGGCAGTTGGCAAATTTTTTTGCCCAATCACCAATTCTTAAAATTAAGGAACCACAAATCAATCCCCTTGTCTCCCTTGTCTCCCCAGTCTCTTTACTGGCTTCTAGATAACTCTTTGGAGTTCCTGGAATTACTGTAAGGAGATGGTTTTGGGTCTATTTGCGGTACAACTAAATAAATTAAGATACAACCGATTAATACAATAATTGATTTTGTCTTGGGGTTAATTGTCCAATTAAATTGCTGTCGAGTCAGTCGATTTGTCGATGGTAGAAGCATTAAACCCATTAAGAGGAAAATTGTTCCAATTAAAATATAAGGAGGGGGATTCATCAAAGCAGCGAAACAAGCCATGAGAAAAAGAATTCCCAGCGTTTGACTAAAAGAAGCAGCCATTACGGATATTGTTAGAAATCTATGTTATTCAGTAATCACTCTTGTTGAAGAAAAAAAGACGAGTAAATTGTGAGTATGGAAGAAACAAAATATAAACCTCCTCTGCTCTTCCTTACTTATTACTTGTTGTTCATATCTCATTCCTTTTTTTGAGTTTCCTTACTACTTAATAGTTCCCCATATATCTTGAAAAAATATCAGTACCCAGACTGGGTAAGATAAGCATCCAACAAATCTAATTTCGTTGAATGGTCAAAATAATTGTTTTTATCCTTAAAAATTAAGTTTTGTAACTAAAAGCATAATTTCAACCTCAATTTAGAGAGTAACAAATAGAAGAAACACCCAAAGACGCTATCGAGGGGGCAATTCTAAAACCACATTTTGGGTTTTGCATTGTTTCTCTTGTAACCCTGTTGCGTTTTTTCTTAGCCTAAATTTAGGTCTATCCCATGTCTCTTAGTTATATTTTTGATGATGATAACAATCAATCACGCCAACAACAACTACAACAACTTTTGCAGCAAGCAAAAGTACAAGTAAATGCTCAAAACAACGAAAAATTAGTCACTATATTAGAAAAAGTTGTAGAAATAGTTTTATATTCTCGTCCTATTTGCCGACAATATAATGGTAAACCTTTGTTTGGTATCTATCTAAAGATATATAGTCAAGCTCAATCAAAATTATTAGAATATATAACTGAAAAAATCGAGGATCATAGCTATCTGACATCAAATATTAACGATCTGTATTTAACACAAACTCAAATATTTAAAATTATTTTAGACGATGTCAATTTAAAAGAACTAGCTCTGACTGCACAGGCTCAACCTCCTAATAGTAGTCTGAGAAGTTATGCTCTGAGAGAATTAGTTAAAGGTATAGAATTAGCTCAAAGATTAATTAAAATGCGTTCTTCTGGAATATCTTCTCAGTTTGAAAAATTAATTTATGAAGAAGCAGTGATGGAAACTTTAGCTTATGTCTGTACTAAAATTGATCTTTATGATCCTAATCGAGGCAACCAAAAGTTTATGAATTGGGTGAATTTTAAATTAGAAAAAAATTTGCTTAAATGCCGTCAAGAATTTAGAGATCCTAACATAATTCAAATACATTCCTGGTCAGATTTAGAAAATATAAGCTATAAAAATAATAGTCTTGATTTTTCAGAATTATTGTATCAGTATATTCAACAAGATTCCCAAAATATGTTTACATCAGTTTTTATTAATAATAATCCAGAGGCTAATTTTAAAGAAATTGCTTTGGCTAGATTATCAGGACATACCTGGAAAGAAATTTCCCAACACTATGGTTTAAGTATTCCCACTCTCAGTAGCTTTTTTAAAAGGAATTGTGAAAAATTTCAACATTTATTTGAAAAAGAATTCAAAAATTAAATATTAAGTAGTATAGTCTAGGAAAAAACCATGAACTTAATTTTGCAATCTCATACTTTATCAGTGTCTCTAACTTTATCGGCTCGAATCAAAGCAGAAGAGTTTAGTCGCAATCAATCTACCCCCCAAAAAGCTCAACAAGTCTATAAAAATACTTTGGCTGTGTCGGCAGTTAATACTTATCTGAATTATTTAGGATGGACTACTAGTTTGAATACCAGTAATAGCTGGAATCCAGTTATGCAATCTTTACTAGCAGTTGCAGATTTGGATATTCCTCAATATGGTAAGGTTGAATGCTGTTTTATGAATTTTCAAACTGATTTTTTTGTAATTCCTCCTGAAGCAAGAGAAGATAGAATTGCTTATATTGCAGTCAAATTAGAGCCATCTTTGAAATCAGCCAAACTTTTAGGGTTTATTTCTGAGTTTAGGGAAGGCGAAATTTTACTTTCTCGACTTAGACCAATATTGGAACTGCCTAATTATTTAGAATATTGGAAACAAAAGCAAGAACGTGGGAAATTGATTAATCATCCTGTAACAAAATTAAAACAATGGTTAAAAGGCTTAGTGAATGAGGGTTGGTACAATCTAGATGAAGTATTTACTCCTTCTTTTAGTTCGGGATTTAGGAGCTTACAAAAATTACACAAAGAAAGTTTGGATGAAGGCATAAGTCGAGTCAAGCTGTTGAATTTGAAAGAGGAAGGAAGATCGCTACAGACATCCTCGTCTTACAACGGTATAACGATGACTTCAAATCAGGAGAATCAAGCTATTGCGCTGATTTTATATTTACAAGAGCGAGCGGAAGATTTAGATATATCGGTTAAAGTATGCCCAATTAATACTAATCACTATCTACCTAAGGGCTTGGAGATTTTTATCTTAGACCAACAGCAACAAACTGTAATGCACGCTCAAGCTAATAAGACCAAAAATATTGAGTTTCGTTTTAGTGGAGAATCTGGAGAATATTTTAGTATTAAAGCTTGTTTGAATCAGAAAGCCCTCATAGAAACCTTTACTATTTAATAATTTCAACTTTTGCTAGTATAAGCGGAAGAATGGGCAAAAGGTTGTGAGAGTAGTAATCTTAAAAATTGACGGCGAATTTGAGCGGGGATTCAATGTTAGTTTACAGATGGGGTTTGAAAAACAAAGTTTTGATACGGAAGTATCGGGAAAACTACCTCAAGCATTGGATTTATTACAGTGTTTAGAAGCTTGGCAAAAACAGTATCGACAGTTAGATATTAATCAGCGAATTAAACCTCAAGGAATTTTTTATGATGGTTCAATTAATTCCTGGCATCAGTTAAAGTTATGGGGAACTAAATTGGAACAAGAGTTCCAAAAATGGTTAAAAGACCCAGATTTTCAAAATATTGAACTTAAACTAAGAGATGTTTTAGACCTGAAAGAACCAATTAGGATGGTCTTATGTAGTGATAATCTACAATTGCATCAACTTCCTTGGAATTTATGGAGTTTTGTAGAATCCTATGAGCAAGTGGAAATAAATTCTAGTAGCTTGGATTTTGAGCGAGTACCTAGCTATCCTTCCAAAAAGCTAGTGTATAAAGTAAGAATTTTAGTAGTTTTAGGAAGCAGCGTCGGAATTGATGTTGAGAGTGACTTAGCGATTGTCAAAAGTTTAAAAGATACTGAATATAAGGTGTTACTAGAACCAAAGCGGGAAACGCTTTACAATTTTCTCTGGGAAGAATCCTGGGATATTGTTTTTTTTGCTGGGCATAGTGAAACTGTTGAAGGACAGGGAATTATTTATCTCAATAGCGATGATATTTTAACTATTTCTGATTTGAAATACGCTCTTAAAAGAGCAATCAATCAAGGATTACAGTTGTTTATTTTCAATTCCTGTGATGGTTTGGGTATGGCTGCTGCTTTGAGTAAGTTGTCTTTACCTCAAAGTATTGTGATGAGGGAATATGTACCAGATAGAATAGCCCAAGAATTTTTGCGCTATTTGCTTTCTTGTTATGAATCGGGTTTATCTTTAGGCTTGGCAGTAAGAGAGGCGGGAGAGCGTTTGCAAGGATGGGAAAAAGAATATCCTTATAGTAGTTGGTTGCCCATTATTTACCAAAATCCAACTTTAGTTCCTCCATTATGGGAAGATTTGAAATTAAATGGTTTAACTACGGAACTAAAACGGGTAAAGTCGCAAGAAATACGCAAAAAAAGCCAAAAAAAACGCAATTGGCGCAAAAAAATCCCCAAAATTCTCAGGATATCTGCGATCGCGACTTGTGCCATTTCTTTGATTCAATCTGGGGGATGGTTGCAATCTTGGGAGTTAAAAGCTTTTGATCGAGCTATGAGTTGGCGGGTTGCAGAGGCTACAGACAATCGGTTATTAATAGTCACTGTTGACGATGAAGATATTAAATATCAGGAACAAAAAGAACTCATAGGACGTGGTTCTTTAGGAGATAAAGCTTTGTTGGCTTTTTTGCAAAAAATACAACCATTTAAGCCTAAAGTTATTGCTTCTGATATTATTCATGACTTTGACTTTATTCCAGAGTTAGATAGTGCGATCGCATTTCAGGATAATTTTTTTGGGATTTGTCGTATTAAAAGCCAGACTTCTGGAATAAGCAGCATTAATCCCCCTCCTATTTCTTCACAAAGGGTAGGATTTAGTAACGTGGTGATTGATTCTGATGGGGTAATTCGCCGACAAAAGATCGGAATGTCTCCAGATACGACTTGTACTAGCAGCCAGTCACTAAGTCTGCGTTTGGCATTACACTATCTAGATTATCCTCCTACGGAGCGGAGAGGAGATAGTTTAATCATAGGTGATCGCATTTTTCCTCGGTTAAAATCCTATGCTGGAGGTTATCAAATGCGGGATACAGAAAGCCTAGGTTATCAAATACTACTTAATTATCGCTCTTCTCACCCCCAAACAATTCCCTTAAGAGAAATTCTCAACGGTAGTCAAGATGACAAATTATCTGAATTAGTCAAAGATAAAATCATTTTAATCGGAGTCAAAGGGCATAATCTCGACCGTCACTACACTCCTTACAGTCTAGGAAGACAATCTCAGAGAGTACCTGGTGTAGTACTCCACGGACAAATGACGAGTAGTATCATAAGTGCTGTGTTAGATAAGCGGAAACCGATATGGTGGTTTCCTGAAGGAGTCGAATTATTTTGGATCGCTATTTGGTGCGGATTAGGAGTAGGAGTAATAGTAATCTTTTATTCTGAGCAAACTAAAGTAATCCCGCTTACAGTAATTTTGCTGGGATTAGGTATTAGCTTTTATGTGTTACTTTTATTTGGTGGTTGGATTCCTGTAGTTGCGCCAGCTTTAGGCGTATTAAGTTGTTATCCGCTACATTTAATAATTGAGAAAATGAATAATAGTTAGTAGTTAGTAGTTAGTAGTTAGTGGTAAATTGCCAATTATCAAAAACCTTGGAGCAAATAAATAGTAAATGTTAAATGTTAAATGTTAAATGTTAAATGCTAACTATTAATTGGATCGACAAAATAGGAGAAATTCCTCAACTAGAATGGGATAGTCTAGCTAAACCACTGAAAACTCCTTTTTTAGAATGGGAATGGCTCAATAATATTGAAACTTCTCGCAGTGCAATTCCCCGCACTGGTTGGCAACCCTGTCATTTAACCTTATGGCGTGACAAACAACTTATTGCTGCTGCACCTTTATATATCAAAGGACATAGTTATGGGGAATTTGTCTTTGATAATCAATGGGCAGACCTTTCCTATCGTTTAGGATTAGAATACTATCCCAAACTTTTGGGTATGACTCCCTTCACTCCTGCGGAGGGTTATCGGTTTTTAATCGCGCCAGGAGAAGATGAAGAGGAGATTACCAAGATAATGGTAGCTGAGATTGATCGTTTCTGCGATCGCAATCAACTTTCAGGCTGTAACTTTCTGTTTGTCGATCCTCAGTGGCGTAACACTATGGAAAATCATGGTTATAGTGCCTGGTTGCACCATAGCTATATTTGGCAAAATCACGACTTTGGCAACTTTGATGATTATTTAGGAATGTTTAATTCCAATCAAAGAAAAAATATTAGGAAAGAAAGAAAAGCGGTTACCAAAGCCGGGTTAGAGATGAAAGTATTTACAGGGGAAGAGATTAATCCCAGTCTTTACCCTTTGATTTATCGTTTTTACAGTAGTACTTGCGATAAATTTTATTGGGGAAGTAAATATTTAACCCGTCGTTTTTTTGAGCAGCTTTATCCCAACTATAGTCATCGCGTCTTATTAGCGGTTGCTTATCCAGAAAATAAGCCTCAACATCCTATCGGATTATCCTTTTGTCTTCATAAAGGGGACAATTTATATGGACGTTATTGGGGGTGTTTTGAAGAGTATAATAGTCTTCACTTTGAAGCCTGCTATTATAAACCCATTGAGTGGGCGATTAATAATGGCGTTAAGATATTCGATCCTGGTGCGGGAGGAAGACATAAAAAAAGAAGAGGGTTTCCCGCTACTCCCAACTATAGCTTACATCGTTTCCGCGATCGCAGAATGAGCCAGATTCTGAAGAATTATATTAATCAAATTAATGATATGGAACAAGAAGAAATAGAAGCAATTAATAATGAATTGCCCTTTACTAAAAAAGAAATAAAATTTAACCTCTAACTTTACATAATGGACTTAAAACCACAATTACAAATCCTCATTGATGACGCTCCAAATCATGGCTTATCTACTGTTGTTATCGAACAAGCGATCGCACCAGTTTTAGAAATATTAGGTCAAAAATTAGGTCACTTAGAATATTATATCTTACAAAATTTATCTGAAGAATGGATACTATATAATGTAGGAAATCAAAAAGAACAAGACTCTTTTAAAAAAGTAATTTATGCCTTTAGCTCCGTAAAAGATGCAGATAACTTTCAAGAAAATAAAGATAGTGATGTCTTAGCTATTCCCATTCCCATTACCCATATTTTATTTAGATTATTTTCCTTGACTTCTATCGATAGCATGGTCTTTTTTACTCAAGCTGGTAATTTTAAGACAGCTATAGAACTTAAACGTACCGACTTACAAACTTTAATTCAACAGCAATTAAAACAACTAGTAAATATTCCCAATGATATTGCTTGAATGAGTAATGAGTAATAAGTAATAAGTAACGAGTAACGAGTAACGAGTAAGTTATTAACAATTTAACTTTTTTATTATAGTCAATAGAAAAATGGAGAATCAACTAACAACTAATATGCGAAGCGGTATCCTTTAGGACAACTAACGACTAATGACTAACAATCAGCTATAAATGTTAATGCGTCTATCTCAAGGGCACCTAAATCTTTTAGAAATGTGTCCTCCTAAATTTAAACAGATATATTTAGATAATGTCCCTAGTTTTTCCGATCCAGAATTAGAAGAAAAATTCAATTGGGGTAGTCAGTTTCATTTACTTATGCAGCAGCGAGAACTAGGATTACCCATAGAATCGTTGCTTCAAGAAGAACAAGAATTAAATCACTCTATAAAAGCCTTAATTGAAGCTGCACCAAATATTTTAGATCAGGATACTTCCAATAGTTGGCGAGAAGCAGAACATTCTCGCACTTTAGTTTTTGGCAACTATTTACTAACAGTAGTTTACGACTTGTTGATTGCCAATAATAATCAAGCACAAATTATTGATTGGAAAACCTATTTACAACCCCCTAATAACAATAAGTTAGTGCATAATTGGCAAACTCGTCTTTATCAGTATGTTTTAGCTGAAACTTCTGAATATTTACCAGAACAAATATCTATGACCTATTGGTTTGTAAAATTACCCCAAAAGCCTAAAAACTACACTATTACTTATAGTTCTAAGCAACATAATAAAACTAAAAAAGATTTAACTAGTCTTTTGAATAATTTAGATCAATGGTTGACAACATCAGATTTTCCTCATCGACCTAACTGTGAAACTAGCTGTCATTTTAGACAAGATTTTCTAAGTTCACCAGAGAATAGTTTAAAAGATAATACAAGTTATACAGAACTACAATCTATTGAAGATATCGAAGAGATTGTAATATAGGGTTTCTCAAATTGGTGAGGTACAGAGTTTTTGATTTTGAGGCAGGAGGCAGCCCTAAAGGAAATGGGTCGCGGTATGCTTTAGCATTCCCTTCGGTCGGGGCAGGAGGAATTAAGAATTTACAATGAGCGAATTTAGAATCAATTTTGAGCTTT
The DNA here is from genome assembly GCA_030065715.1 of Xenococcaceae cyanobacterium MO_188.B19. GTDB lineage: Bacteria > Cyanobacteriota > Cyanobacteriia > Cyanobacteriales > Xenococcaceae > JASJCP01. The sequence goes on from JASJDF010000159.1 coordinate 10,592, forward strand.
AGTATTTTTAATAATTGCATGAAGAATAGAGATTAATTCATTAGATTCATTTAGGAGAGGAAGCA
>JASJDF010000160.1 GCA_030065715.1 Xenococcaceae cyanobacterium MO_188.B19
AAATTCTTGTACCGTCATATCAGGATATAAAGGGGGATTTTCAGGTAAATAACCAATACGCCGACGCACTGCCATAGATTGTTCATGGACATCATAACCAGCTATTTTGGCTGTTCCCGCACTAGCAGGCAAATAACCAGCTAAAATCCGCATAGTCGTAGTTTTTCCTGCACCATTGGGTCCCAAAAAGCCCAAAATTTCTCCTGATTTAACGGTAAAATGAACATCCTTAATAGCGGTTGTTTTACCATATATTTTGCTGAGATGTTCTACTTCGATCATTTAAGAATTATTAGTGGGTAGTGGTTAATCCTAAAGGATATATCCGCAGGTGTATCCCGTGGGACACCTTCGGATATGGTTAGTGGTTACTGACTACCAACAAAGGGTTTAATCAATTTTCGTGACAGGGCAAAATCTAATGCGGAACGAGCGATCGCAAAAGTAATAATACTTTCGATAATCAACACTAATAATATTAAGCTAATAGCTTTTCCTTCTACTAAAGCTAATCCTCTGACTAAACCAAAAGCTAAGACTGCACCGTCTTGAAGATGAGAGTTTTGATCGCTGCGAACAATATAGCGATATGTCACTCCAAATAAGAAACCAGTACTAACAGCAATTATGGCTCTGATTAACCAATCTTGAAGAGAATAAACAGGAATCAATTCAACATTACTTAGATGAGAGGTAAAAGTATTGAGCAATACAATTCCCAAATCTGCGATCGCAAAAACTACAGCAGAAGTAATTCCTCCTTTTATAGATTCAATTCTTTCAGTTACTAAATTAGGCACAGTCTTTACTTAACAATATTTAAATATTACATTTTGCCATTAACAATAAAACATTATAGTCACTAATTCCCCAGTGATTATGTTGAAGCAACAATCAGAAAAAAAGATGTTTGATTTTTACTTTTCTATTTTCCAGAGTTGTTTATATGTTCCTTGATACACAATATTAATGCTATAAGGTTTAACTTGCTCAATCTTGTACTTGATATTTTCAGAAGATTGTATTATAAACGAATCACTGAATTGATCTGAAACATTTAATGAATCAGGTTCTAATAACCCCTGGATTCGTACATTTGAATTAAGTAAATGACTAAAAGATAAAAGTTCAGCTAATCTAACTACTTTACTAGAATCACTAACTAAAACTGGATTGGGTGATGAGTTAATAATTTGAGCCATATTAAAAAAATCTTCACCAACAGACTTATTCCAAGGATAATCCCTTGTAGAGATTCTAAATCCTGAAAATATGCCAAGTCCAATTATAATTATTAGTAAAAAATTCCACAAATTCATGTGTTTTTTATTGAAGTATTTTAAATTAACTTTGGAGGCAATTAAATAAGAAATACTTATTTGAATTCCCAAGTACAATGGAGTTAAAAATCTGGCTATTCCAGATTTTCTTCCTCCTACAAATATATCTGGTAATAACAAGGGTAGAGTATTAGTAGCAATAAGAACTAGGATAAAAAGCCAAGAACTTCTGGTAGTATTTTTACAAAGAAAATATATAGAATAAGCAGCCAGACAAAAAAGAGGTAATATCAAATATGATAGAGGGTTTTTAATCCCAAAATCCGTATCAATAAATATTCGACCAAAATTAAGAATCCAAAACTTTACTAGAGTAAGAAATGGCATTTCTGCTGATGTCCATCCTGCTGCATCAATTTGATCTAAATATACTAGCCAAGGTATAAAAGTTAAAAACCCCACAAAAGATGCAATACAAAAACTCAAAGTTGTCTTGCTAAATTCAAACTTGTTAATGATAAATATATAAACTCCCTGAGCAAAAATTACTAAAAGATTAAGAAGGTATGAATATAGTGCTAATGAAACAGTTAATGAATAAAGAACCCAGCTTTTTACAGTATTACGTTTAATGGCTCTTAGCATTACAGTAGAGGAAAACAATATTGTTACTGTCCATAAACTATACTCTCTTGCTTCTTGAGCATACAAAATATGAAAAGGAGAGATTGCTACAATTAAAGTTCCTATGAACCCTGTTATTGCCGAATTAAATAATTCTAAACATAACCAGTAGGTTAGTGGAAGAGCTAGTAAACCCAAAAAAACAGATACAACTCTTATATTTGCAACTGAATCACCTACTATACCTATCCATAATCTTGTTAGAAAATACCATAAAGGAGGATGTTGAGGATCATTTTGAGCTAATACTTTAACTGTATCAAATACACTTTTATCAGAACTAATATGTTGATACTTTTGTAAATCTTGAACTCGAATTATCTTATCAGTAATTTCCTTTTTTATTTCAGTAGGGGAATGACCCGAAAGCATTAATGAAGTATAGGCTTCATCCTGCCAATAAAATTTGCCGTCAAGATTTGTAAACCGAAAGCATATACCGATTACTATTATGAAAATAAATACAAAATAAAACTTACTGGAAACTTTACATTTAGTCATTTTAATTTTAATCTTTATCTATAAATAAGACTGACAATTATGAGATTCCCTAGCATGAGATATAAATGGTCGTTTTTATTAGCTTTAGGAGGGTTTATAGCTTTTCTAATTCACTGGGTTACTTTCCCTGCTAGATCTCAAACACCAATTAGCTATCAAACTTATGAACAAGGCAATAGTTCCGTTCATGTGGTAACTATTCCTTCAGATAGCAACTATATTATTACTCCTAAAATTTCTCCACCAGGCAATTTAAAAACTTTAGCAAGTTTTGTTACGGAACATAATGCTATTGCAGCTATTAATGGGGGTTATTTCGATCCCAAGAATACTAAAACCACATCCTATATTACTCAAGAAGGAAACTTAGTCGCCGATCCTCGTCTCAACGAAAGATTAATCGACAATCCTAATCTTAAACCCTATCTGGGAAAAATCCTAAATCGTGCGGAATTTAGACGTTATAGCTGTAAAAGTAAAACTCATTATGATATAATTTTCCGTTACTCGCCTATACCTCCTAATTGTCAATTAGAAGATGCTATTGGCGCGGGACCCCGAATTTTACCCATGGATACTTCAGTTAAGAAAGGTTTTATTGCTTATGACGATGATGGTAATGTAATTCGTAACGCTATAGGTGGAACTTCTCCTAATGCCAGAAGCGCGATCGCACTTACTGAAAAAGAAGATATTATGTTAGTTATGGTGGCACAATCTCCTGGTAAAAAAGGGATGTCTTTAGCAGATTTAGCAAGCTTTCTGCGGGATTTAGGAGCAGTCAAAGCCATCAATCTTGATGGTGGAAGTTCCTCCGCAATTCATTATCAAGGAAAAACTTTTTATGGCAAAGTCGATAGAGAAGGTAATCCCATTATCCGTTCTCTAAAGTCAGTATTGTTAGTAAAAATAGGGACGCTTTCGCAGAAACGCCCCTAACTCTAACAATTCAGTTATCAGAAATAGAGTTTAGAAAGTGAAAGTGGTTCTAACTACACCAATAACCGCATCATCTTCATCTTTGTCTCCGCTAGGTGCTTGAATCCAAATTACACCAGGAGTAATTGAGATGTTATCGTTAAGTTGATACTTGTAGAAACCTTCAATGTGTAGAGGATTATCTTCACCATCGGCATAAGGTTCTACGCCAACAACCAGACCAGCCAAACTACCTTCTTTAATTAGATCTGGGAATGCTGCTCCAATACCATAAGACCAGATTTCAGAATCAGCACCTCTACCTTGAGCTGGGTCAGCATCTGCATACATACCGAAAGCATTAATTGCTACGAAGTCCCCTATTTCATAGGAAGCAGCTAAACCGTAAGCATTAACACTAACTTTTCTAAATTCTCCTAAAGGCTGTCTAGCGCGAGCACTACCAACTCCTAAGTCGAAAATAGAGTTATCATTACCAGCATTAGCACTAAATTGACCGTTAACATAGGTTGCTGCTAGTTGTAACTTATCATCCAACAAGTTAACAGTAAGTTGTCCTAAAAAGGAGTATTCTTCGTTAAAGATACCACCATCAGTATCAGCATCAGGGTTAAATGTATCTCCGCCGAAGAAACCTGCACTAATAGTCAACATATCAAGGGGATTAACATTAAACCCAACACCACCGCCATTAGCTAACCCAATTTTATAAATAGGGCTAGATTCACCGAAGCTAGATAGGGAGCCAGTAGCACCAGTAAAACTATCTAGATAGGGGCTAACTGTGGGAACAAAGTCTTGCCACAGAGGGAAAGCAGCAGGTAAGTAAACGTCAACTATATCGCCAATGGGGAAGTAGTAAGCTAACCAACCAATACCCAAATCATTTCCGCTGTCAGCAGTTTGATAAGTTAAAACACCAGTATCTATATCATTAAAAGCTGTAGCGTTAGAAGCATCTAAACGAGTATATAGGGCGTCTTTTCCAGTGAAACTGGAAACAAATGCGAGACGAACTCTGTCTTGGAATACAACTTCGTTATCATAGTTGAATTCTTGAGCAAGACCGAATACAACTTCACCCTCTAGTTTGGTAGTAGTAGAAAACTGATGGTCTTCTAGGAAAGCAATACGACTTTCTAGATTATCAACTCTACCCCCTAGAGTAGCAAGTTCTGCTTCAAATTCTTGAATAAGTCTGTTAAGAGTATCAATATCTTCCCTGAGAATCGCTTCGGAAGAAGCAATGAGACGCTCGATTTGATTTAAGCAGGAGTTCAAACCAGCAGCAAATTCATAACGAGATAAAGCTCTATTGCCACGATAAGTTTGGTTAGGATAACCCACAATACAACCATAACGATCTACTAAGCTACGTAAAGCTTCGTATGCCCAATCAGAAGGAGAAACATCTCGTAATTGATTGACGTTTGTTACTTGGTTTAAAGAATTACTTCTGCCTTCAGCGCTGTAATTTTGTAGTTTATTTAGTAGCTGGCTATTGTCAGTTGCGTTTTGAGCAGCTACAGGGGTTGATAAAGCAACACCAAGAATTGCTGGACTTGCCAATAGGGCATTCCATAATAATTTTGTCATTTTCCTCACACCTTAAAAAATTCACACTTTAATCAATGCTCTAGGAATAGAGTATCCCTATTATTTGAGCTAACGGTCATACAAATTAGCAAATTTATTTATGCTCTTTTGCATTGTGATATACAAGTTAATACCATAGATACGACAATGTCAATTGTTCTTAATTATTCCTTGACATTTAATATTTTGAGAAGAGTCAGGGGGAAAAAAATTTTATCTTTTATTTCCCCCATTATTCATGACTTATCCTATGACCCATTCCACTAAGGTTTTTACTGGGAAGCCTGTACCACCAGCGTTATTGATTCCTTCGGGTTTATCCGACCAAACTGGTCCAGCGATATCTAAATGTACCCAAGGGGTATCTTTAACAAACTGCTTGAGAAATAAAGCAGCAGTAATTGAGCCACCTGCACGGGGACCTGTATTTTTCATGTCGGCAATTTTGGACTTTAAGCCTTCAAAGTACTTATCTTCTAGGGGTAGTTGCCAGAATTTTTCCCCTGCGGTTTCTGCTGCGGTTTTAACTTCATTTCCTAGAGTTTCGTCAGTACTCCACAAGCCAGCTATATTATTACCTAGAGCTACGATACAAGCTCCTGTGAGAGTTGCTAAATCTACGATCGCGTCAACTTCTAAGGATTCCGCATATACTAAGGCATCTGCTAAAGTGAGTCTACCTTCTGCATCGGTGTTATTGACTTCGATAGTTTTGCCATTAGAAGCTTTGAGGATGTCTCCTGGGTGCATGGCTTTACCACTGATCATGTTTTCTGTTGCAGCACAGATAAAGTGAACTTCTACATCGGGCTTAAGTTGAGCGATCGCTTTTGCTGCTCCCAGGGTTGCTGCACCGCCTCCCATGTCCATTTTCATGGTTTCGATTCCGCTACCACCGACTTTCAGATTTAGTCCCCCACAGTCAAAGGTGAGACTTTTCCCGACAATTGCCAGTTTGCGTTTAGCTGTACCTTGGGGTTTATAGGTGAGGTGAATAAATTTAGGAGGAATATCGGAAGCTTGACCTACTCCCAAGTATGCTCCCATTCCTTGCTCGAAGTTTTCACAGTCTGCTTGTTCGAGAATTTTGATTTCTAAGCCATATTCTGTGGCAAGTTGTTGGGCGGTTTCTGCCATAGTTACGGGTGTAACTTCATTAGCTGGAGCATTTACTAGTTCTCTTGCCAAAATTACTCCAGAAACAATGGTTTCTCCTTTATTAATCCCTGCTTCTTGTCCTGAAACTCCAAAAATATCGATAGTTTCCAGTTTTGGGGCTTTATCTTCTGGCTCAGACTTAAAGCGGTTATCCTGATGGAGAGCCAAGTGGATTCCCTCAGTAATAGCTTGAGCAACATCTGATACTTCTGATGATAGGGGTAAACTAATACCCAAAGTTTTGTCTTTGGTTGCTAAACGCGCGATCGCTGCTGCTGTGGTACGATAGGTAGCAGCTTTAATATCGTCCTCTTTCCCCAACCCAATTAAAATCAGTTTCCGAACATTATTCGGACCACTGATTCTAGTAACGGCACTAGTGCCTGTTTTTCCTTCAAATTCTTCATCAGCAATTAATTCTTGCAACGTACCTGCTAGTTTCTCATCTAACTGGGCTAAATCTCCAGTTAATTCTGTTGCACCTTCATAAAAACCTAGTGCCAGAATATCACCAGTCCAATCGAGTATTGATTTATCTGTAGCTTGAATCTGCATTCCTATTATCTTATTATCTAAGTTCCCAAATTATCTTATCAATTGAAATATAGTCACTGTTGAGATGATGTTAAATACTTTTGTAAAAGTAGTTGTAATTTTTCCTTGGTCGTATCGGGAACTTTATCTAAGGGAGTAAGGATTGCATATTTAAGAGCAGAATGAGCAGAAGATTCTGGAGGATTTTTACTCAACCGTTTTACAGTTTCTTGAATTACTTTTTGAGCATTAACAGCATTACGCTGTAAATTGCCGATGACCATTTCTACAGTGACGCTATCATGGTCGGGATGCCAACAATCGTAATCAGTTACTAGAGCTAGAGTAGCATAGGCAATTTCTGCTTCTCTAGCTAATTTGGCTTCTGGTAAATTAGTCATACCAATAATGGTGGCATCCCAACTGCGATAAAGATTAGATTCCGCTTTAGTAGAAAAAGCTGGTCCCTCCATACAGACATAAGTACCACCACGATGTAAATCAACTTCTGGTAATTCTAAAGAAGCTACTGCATCTCCTAATACATTGGCTAAATTGCTACATACGGGATCGCCAAAAGCGATATGAGCTACTATTCCCTCACCAAAAAACGTTGCAATACGGTTTTTAGTGCGGTCGATAAATTGATCGGGGATCACCATATCTAAAGGTTTGGCTTCTGCTTTAAGAGAGCCGACAGCAGAAGCGGAGATGATATACTCTACTCCTAACTGTTTCATAGCGTGAATATTTGCCCGAAAGGGTAATTCTGAAGGAAGTAAATGATGATTGCGTCCGTGACGAGCTAAAAAAGCTACGGGAGTCCCCTCTAGTTTCCCCACAATCAAAGCATCGGAAGGAGAGCCGAAAGGAGTATCGATAGTAACTTCTTTGACATCTTTCAGGGCATCCATTTTATATAAACCGCTACCACCAATGATCCCTATTTTGGCTTCTGTCATAGTTATTATTTGCTTTGTGGAGTTTAGATTTATTTTATAGAAATATTTAGCTATAAATATTAAATTAATTAGCAAAATAATTGAGTATCTTTTTCCCTTAAATACTACGTTAGCTAAATTGCAATTTTATGAATAAAACTAGGTGGCAAAAAGGGTTGGGATTTGTGATTAGTGCTTTAATCAGTTTATTGATTATTATTGGTTGGCACAATTATTCTACAGCACAAAACCCCCCTTTAACTTTAGAAACGGCTTCGTTAAGCTTGGAAAAATTAGCTACTGGAGTTTATGCCTTAATATCTGATACAGATTATCCACCAACAAATGAGAATATTGCTATTTGCAATGCAGGAATTATCATCGGCGATAATGGAGTTTTAGTAATCGATCCTTTCCATAATGAAGCATTAGGTAACTTACTTTTATCAGAAGTAAAAAAGTTAACTGATTTGCCAATTAAGTATGTAGTAAACACTCATTTTCATTTCGATCATACGGGAGGAAATAAGGCAATAAAAACTCAAGCCATTCCTATTGTGGGAAGAGGGACAATTCGAGAAGATATGCTAGCCAGAAATTTACAATATGACCCTAATCCGAGTCCTCCCGATCTAGTTGTTACCGATGATAGCAAGATTTGGTTGGGCGATCGCGAAATACAATTAAAAGCAGTAGAAGGTCACTCTGGTGGTACAGATATCATTGCTTATATTCCTGATGCTAATGTTCTTTTTACTGGGGATATTTTGTTCAATAAAAGATTTCCTTTCATCGCTGATGGTAATATCAAAAAATGGCAAAGAACTTTATTTTCTTTAAGAAGAAACTATCAAGATAGTACTTTTGTTCCTGGACATGGCAAGATAACTGATAAAAGCTCCTTACTAGCACTAAATAATTATTTACACAAGTTAGAATGGATGGCTCTGGAATGGAAAAAGCTGGGATTATCTGAAGAAGAAGCCATTAACAGTGCGGAACACATACCAGATATTTATCAAAAATACAGATTCAAAGCCTTATATCCCAGCAATTTAAAAACAGCTTATCAACAAATCACCATGCAATAAAAAAACCACTAACTACTAACTACTGTACGGACGTAGCATGGACGCGAAGCTTATCCGAAGGTGTACCCTTTAGGGAATCCTTTAGGGCTACGTCTCTACTAACTATATGCGAAGCGGTATCCTTTAGGACTAACTACTACATTATCCCACTCTTAACATATTCCGCTTCGGCAACTCTTTTGAGTCTTTTCAATTGTGCTTGCATATCTTTTTTTGTCCAACTAGCTGCAAAAGTATTAAATCCCCAGCTGACTATAGGATTAGGTACTTGAAACTCAAAACGATTAATTAAAACAGTTCCTTGAGGAGTAGGACGGCATTCCCAGCGATCGCGTCCTTCAAAAAAACCTTTAAATTGCCAGACAATTAATCCTGGTTCTCTCTCTACTACCACACTCTTGAGAGTTGGCTGCCAAAAAGGAATTTTGATCTCAAATCGGCTCAAACTACCAATAGATGTACTCCATTCCCCAATTGGTTCACACTTCAAAGCAGGATTAAGCCAACGGTGCATTAATTCCAGGTCACTAAAACATTGTTCGACAATAGTGGCACTAGCTTTAATTTTTATCGAATGTTCAAAAACTTTTACAGAGGACATGGGTGTTTACAATAAAATTTTATCAAATAAGATGAATTAAACTTATCAAATTCTTAGTAATTAATAACAAAAAGTAAATATTGGGATTCTTTTATCCTATGGCTATTACTTTTAATTGTTTGGCTTAAACTCAGGATAACGAAATCTTATCAACTCCTGTGGGCTTTAGTTCAGGTTTTTGCTTTAAATCTAAGATTTAACTTGGTTCATTTCCAGATTGATCATTAACAAATTAAACATTTTCAATTTCATTTGCCATAATTGTGCCAGTAAACATAATATTGACCTGAGAAGATGAGAAAGTATCTATTTTGTTGGAAATTCGTTAGTTAGTTGTTTTACGGAAATCACTAGATTAATTTAAACGGAAAAAAATGACAAATATACTTGGTAGCATAGTGCCGGAGCCTTCTTTGGTCATGGCACAGGCGATGAATCCTCTTTCGGCGATTGGCTCCAATTTGGGTACAGATTTAGGTGCTTCTTTAATCAATATCCTTGGTGCGATCGCTATCCTCATCGTAGGTTGGATTGTTTCAGGAATCGTTAAAGCCCTAGTGAAGAAGCTACTAGGCTTAACTGATATTGATAATAAAATTGCTTCTTGGGTGACGGGACAAAGGGGGGGCGATTTCCCGATAGAAGAATGGATCAGTACTTTAGTTTGCTGGTTGATTAGACTATTCGCGATCGCAGCTTTCCTCAATGCTTTAGAACTAGAAGCGGTATCTGAACCTCTAAACGCCTTGTTAGAGAAAATAACTAGTTTTATTCCCAATCTGATTGCTGGGGGGATCCTAATCGGAGTAGCTTGGGTTGTAGCAACTTTAGTTAAAACTCTGGTGACTAGAGGTTTAGGGGCTTTAAACCTAGATGGGCGTTTAGGAGAAACTATGGGAGATAGTTCCGATTTTGTCATTAGTGACACTATCGGGAATGCTCTCTACTGGTTCATCTTTTTACTTTTCTTACCCAGTATTCTTAGTACTCTTAGCTTAGAAGGCACTCTAGTTCCCATACAAGGAATGCTAGACGAAGTACTAGCAATGCTGCCTAATGTTTTAGGAGCAGTATTGATTGGTGCGGTGGGCTGGTTTGTAGCTCAGATTGTGCGCCGTATTGTGACTAGTTTACTGGCTGCTACAGGAATAGATAGCATTGGAGAAAAAGTTGGATTTTCTACTGCTGGGGGAAGAGATGGGTTATCCTCTATTATTGGCACAGTTGTATTTGTTTTAGTACTGATTCCTACTACAATTGCAGCTTTGGAAGCTTTGAAGATTGAAGCTATTTCTGCACCAGCGATCGATATGCTGGAACAGGTACTCAATCTGTTACCAAAACTATTTGCTGCTGGCGTAGTTTTAGC
>JASJDF010000161.1 GCA_030065715.1 Xenococcaceae cyanobacterium MO_188.B19
AAAACTGGCTCAACAATCAACCAAAATTAGCAATCTGGCTATATCTCATTAAGATAAAAATCCCCATATTACCTGGAGCAAGAGTTGTTCTTCACTCATATTGGGAAATATAGGTAAAGAACAACCTAGCGAAGACAGTTGATCAAATATTTTGATTACCTGTCTATATATAAATGTTTAAACGCAGAAATATTAACCTTAAGTTATTTTTAGCAACCGTATTTGCTGTTATTGCAATTCATCCTCTAAATTTATCGATAGTCAGTCATAATTTAATTCCTGAGATAAATAGTAGCAATCAAGTTTTTGCTTATTCGATTAAAAATAGTCCTAATAGTAACTTACAAGAGGGTGAAATAATTGCCAAAAAAACTGGTGGACGTAGTGGTGGGGGTTCTTTTAAAAGTCGTTCTTCTCCTGCTAAATCTCCTAGTAGGGGTTCTAGCTCTACTAAGAGAAATTCCTCACGTTCTCGTTCTCGTCGTCGCAATTCATCATCATCTTATAATGATGAATCTTCTACATACAAAAAAAGCCCAGCAACAACTAGCACATCTGTGATAACTACTTCTCCTTCTGATTATCAGGAGCTAAATTGGTATGAAACCACTCTTGTAGTGATTCTTTTTTTACTAACCATTGCAGTTACAATTTTATTGCCAATCGGTTTAATTTTCTTCTTTATCTATCTACTTATTAAAGCTTTTTTGCAGTTGTTAAATGGTGGGAATTCTGATGGATTTGTTGAAGAAAGAATTAATCGAGAACGGGATAATAATCAAGTAACTGTATCTCAATTACAAGTTGCTTTATCGCCTCAAGCTGAAGGTATACAAGAAGCATTATCAACTTTAAGTTTAAACGTTAACACTAGTACTGATGAAGGATTGACAGAGTTAATGCGCGAATCAGTATTAATTTTATTACGTTATGATCAAGCTTGGAATCATGTTTTAGCTGAGTCTAGTTCTCTCCATGTTAGTCAGGCAGAAACAGCATTTGACAAAATTTCTTTTACAGAGCGTAGCAAATTTAGTTCAGAATCTCTTAGTAATATCGATGGTAATGTTAGAACCACAGAAACTGTATATTATAATGACGAAGATTTTCCTGCTTATATCATAGTTACTCTTATTTTGGGAACTGCAGATGATCGCCCTTTATTTTCTCAAATTCATACTGAAAAACAACTCAAAGAAGTATTGTTGCAACTAGCTTCAATGCGCAAAGACTATTTAATGAAATTTGAATTACTTTGGACTCCTCAAAAACAAGATGAATATCTTACTGAAGATGAGTTTCTCCTAGAGTACACTAATATGATTAAGTTAGTTTAAACTCTATGCCTTTAGAAATGATCAATGTTTTAGTATGGCGAAACATGGCACAATGAGAGACGTTTCTAAAAAAAATCTTAACAGTACTCTAACTGAGAAACATAACTTAAGCTAAATAGTAAAAACCGATATGACTGCAACACTCCAAGCACCTCCTAAGACTGGACGGGTGGTATTTCCCTTCACTGCTATTGTGGGTCAGGAAGAAATGAAACTGTCTTTGATCCTCAATGTCATCGATCCTAAGATTGGTGGAGTGATGATTATGGGCGATCGCGGAACTGGAAAATCAACTACCATCCGTGCTTTAGCAGATTTATTGCCTGAAATTGATGTAGTAGCTGGCGATCCTTTTAATAGTGATCCTCAAGACCCCGATTTAATGAGTGATGAGGTTAAAGCCAAGCTAAAACAACAAATTCCCCTAGAAATTGTGAAAAAGAAAGTGCAAATGGTAGATTTGCCTTTAGGAGCCACAGAAGATCGGGTATGTGGCACTATCGATATAGAAAAAGCTCTTTCAGAAGGGGTCAAAGCCTTTGAACCAGGATTACTCGCTAAAGCCAATCGAGGTATTCTCTATGTGGACGAAGTTAACTTGCTAGATGACCATCTCGTAGATGTGCTACTAGACTCTGCTGCTGGCGGTTGGAACACGGTAGAAAGAGAAGGTATCTCCATTCGTCACCCTGCCCAATTTGTGATGGTAGGTTCAGGAAACCCGGAAGAAGGAGAATTGCGCCCTCAACTTCTTGACCGTTTTGGCATGCACGCGGAAATCCATACAGTGAAAGAACCTAACTTAAGGGTGCAGATTGTAGAACAAAGAGGAGAATTTGACGCTAATCCTCCAGCATTTTGTGAAAAATATCGTCAACAACAAGAAGAACTTCAAGAAAAAATTGTTAAAGCCCAAAAGTTATTACCAGAAGTGACTCTTGATTATGATTTACGGATCAAGATTTCCGAAATCTGTTCCGAATTAGATGTAGATGGATTACGGGGTGATATTGTTACTAATCGTGCTGCTAAAGCGATCGCAGCTTTTGAAGGACGCACGGAAGTAACCATAGATGATATTCGTCGGGTAATTGTGTTATCTTTGCGACACCGTCTACGAAAAGATCCTCTAGAATCCATTGACTCTGGTTATAAAGTCGAAAAGTCTGTAGCTCGGGTTTTTGGTCTGGATGTAGAAGAATAATTGATAATTCATGTGATGAGCAATGATAACAAGAGAGAACCATTAATCGAACTAAAAGGAGTATCTAAAGCTTTTGGTAATAATGTCATTTTAGATAATGTAGATTTAACCATCTATAAAGGAGATGCTCTGGTTATTATTGGACCTTCTGGTACAGGAAAATCAACCATTCTGAGAATCATTGCAGGACTATTACCCCCAGATACAGGAGAAATCTATATTAAGGGGCAAAAACGCACTGGTTTAATTGAAGATGGAGAAGATCCCATTGGCATTAGTATGGTTTTTCAGCAAGCAGCCTTGTTTGATTCCTTAACTGTAGAAGGAAATGTTGGGTTCTCTCTATATCAGCATTCCGACTTATCACAACAGGAAATAAAAGAGCTAGTAGCAGCCAAACTAGAAATGGTGGGGCTAGCTAATACTAGCGATCTTTATCCTGGGGAATTATCGGGAGGAATGCGCAAAAGAGTAAGTTTTGCTCGCGCCATAATTTCCAATCCCAAAGATAATGCTAGTAAACCAGAAGTGATCCTCTATGACGAACCAACAGCAGGATTAGACCCCATTGCATCTACAGTGATCGAAGATTTGGTTAGGCAACTACAATGTGTTGATGATGCTTGTGGCACATATGTTATGGTGTCCCACCAAGACAGTACGATCCGTCGTACTGCCGATCGCGTTATCTTTCTTTATGATGGCAATTTTCAGTGGGAAGGAAGTATTGAAGAAATTGATACTACCACTAACCCCCTGGTAAGACAGTTTTTTAACGCCAGTATTGAAGGTCCAATTCGAGTTATCGATCCAGTTTAAAGAGTAGGAGATAAGTAAATGCGATCGCGTACTATTCGGGAAGGTTCAGTAGGATTACTAATTTTGGCAGGAATAGCTTTATTTGGAGGGGTAGTCCTCTGGTTACGAGGTATTAAATTTGGTACCACAACCTATGATATTATCGCTGAATTTTCTGATGTCAAAGGGCTCAAAATAGGAGACTCTGTGCGATATCGGGGGGTGAAAGTGGGCAAAATCCGTAGTATCAACCCTGGAACCAATGGAGTTGATATGATTATGGAGATTTATTCTACCGATCTACTTATTCCCAAAGCAGCAACCATTAAAGCCAGTAGTTCAGGATTAATTGGAGAAACTTTTATTGATATTCAACCTCCTGCAACACCTTGGAATGCTCAAGCTAAAAATTTGACTCCTATAAGCAAGAACTGTAACTCCCAAGAAATATTTTGTAACGGCGATCGGGTTAACGGAATCGCAGGAGTTACTATGGATGACTTGTTTCCCCTGATGTACACATTAAGTTTGCGTTTTGCAGAGCATCCCGAAATATTTGATAATGTGGCAGCAGCAGCCAAAAATGCTTCTATCACAGCTACAGAAGTTTCCAAACTAGCCAGAGATGTTTCTGCTTTAGTAGGTAATGTGGATCGAGAATTAACCAGTTTTTCTGACGCAGCCAAAGCTGTAACTAAAGTGGCAAATAATGCTGCTGGGGAAATTCAGATAACAGCACAAAAATACCAAGATACTGCTGACACCTTAACCGAGTTAGCCAAGAATACCAACGCCCTGGTTGTAGAAAACAGAACTAGTCTAGCAAGTACTCTCGACAATATTAGCAGTACTAGCCAAAGCCTCCAAGGGTTGATAACTAGACTTGATGGTACTCTAGCTACTACAGATACTCAACAACTGATGGCAAACTTACAAACCCTGACTGCTAATGCTGCTAGTGCTGCTGCTAATTTAAAAGATATCTCAGGAACTTTTAGTAGTGAAGCTAGTTTAATTACTTTACAAGCAACTTTAGATTCTGCCAGAGTCACTTTTGCTAACGCTCAAAAAATCACTTCTGATTTAGAAGCAATTACAGGTGATCCTAACTTTGTTAATAACTTCAGAAATCTAGTCAATGGATTGAGTAATTTAGTTTCTTCTGTGGAAACACTAGAGCAAGAAGTAGATTCTAGTATTAGCTTAAAATCCCAAAATGATTAACTATTTTTTTTATATGGAGAATCCCGCCAAGCATCTTGTTTTTGGTATTTTTTCTGATGTAACTTAATTAGAATTGGTTTAACAGTTCTAACCAAATTCTTCCAAGAAACCTCTTTTCTTGGTAAAAATGCCCCTAATTCTTGGAGTGCACTTTCTGCTTCTTGTAATTCTTGTCCAATACGATCAAACTCCATGGTTAAAGGAGAGGAACTTCTCAATAAATCCTGTTGTATGGTAGCAATAGCCTCTTTTACGACTTTCGTAATTTTGAAATGTAATTGAGACTTGCCTTTCATTTTCTGTTGATTTAAGCCTTTGTGAGAAGAAGCATACAAAGGTGGGAGGCGATTAAGAGCATAAGTCGCTACCTCAACATGATTAATCATTTTAGTGGTAGTTTTGGGATAGCGTTTGAGTTGTTTTTCGATTTCCTCTGCTACCAAGTCTTCCATAACATTTTTAGTGATATGTTTGCCTTGTGAGTTGTTCATAATCGAATAAAAAATTACTTTATCTGTAAATAGAACTAGAAAATTTGGTTTGGTGATATTCTATATATACCCAAATTCTCAATTGATCACTACAATCAACTATTCTCAAACGTATTACTTTATTAAAATTTCATTCTCTAGCATTAAAAAAGACTTACTACTTTATCCCATCTTTGCAGTAAGTCTTGAGCTAAAAATTTTTACTTATGTTCTAGAGGAAGTTACAGCAATCATAGATTTTTTAGGTTGGCATTTTTGAATCCCAATATTAAGTATTTTATTGCCCTCTTCTTTTAAATCTTCGATATATCCACTTTGATTTTTAAGAGCCTCACTATAACTCTCAAAAGTTCCAAAATAGTAAATATATAGAGGAGCATCTGTGACAATTTTGATCCACCAACCAAATTCTTCAGTTTTTTGATTCATAATTTTTAATTTTTATATAACATAGAAAAATGGCAAAAAAGTGATGGATAAACTATTTAGAATGGAATTTTATCTAGTTGGGAAAATTTAAGTGTTTGTACACATATTTTAGTAATGTCTCTCAAAAAATCTGGTTTGGCTTTGAGAGATCTAAACACCAGGGGAAAATTATTCCCACATTAGATTTTTCCCTAACCCCTAACACTTGTCTCGACTATCAAATTAATCGTGTACAATTGCTTACTCTAAATGATTATCTCACTCTAAATATTATTAACTGAATCTTGCTTCTAATTCTAATAACTTTTGCTTCGCTCCTAGGGCATTATCCGCTAGTTCAGCAAACTCAATAAAGCGATTTAGTTCTTTTTGTAAAAGTTTTTTTTCTATTTCCCAAGTCTCTCGATCTAAATTGGGAGGAATAACGATCATGTCAAATAGAGTCGCATGATTTTTCCCAGGATGAGGGCGTAAAATTCTGCCTCGTCGCTGGATAAATTGGCGAGGATTGGTAGAACTGGCTAAAATAACGGCAGTTTTAATAGTAGGGATGTCTACTCCTTCATCTAGACAACGAATTGCAACTAATCCTTGTAATTCTTTATTTTCAAACTGCTCCCGCAATTGTTCTCTTTCTTCTAAAGTATTATCGGAGGTATAGGTATTAACACGGTAGCCTAATTCTTGACCAAGAATTCTAGTGACTGCTTCAATTTGGCGACGATATCTACTATGATAATTTTCTATATTGCCATCTCCACAATAAAATAAAGTGTGGTTAGTTTCGAGGCGGTTTTTCATAATATCTTTTAAGGCTTCTAATTTATTAGCAGCACTGCCAATTAAACGCGATCGCTTTGTCAATAAAGATGTTAATGTATCACTATGTTCGAGATTAGGATTATTGCTTAAAATCCAGCCAATTCTTTTAGTTAATTTGGCATACAAAAAAGATTCGGATTCGGTTAATTCCACAAAAACAGGATAGTAAAGATAGGGAACTAAAGCACCTTTTTTGATAGCATCAGCTAAAGTAAATTCAGGAGTAATTATTTCACCAAAATAATCGAATAGTGCATCTGTGCCTAGATCATCATAGTGACGTTGTGGAGTAGCAGAAAGAGCTAAACGCAATCCTATATTACGAGGAAGACTTGCTTCTAAACGAGTCGAACCTAAATTATGTGCTTCGTCTCCAATGATTAAACTTTTAGCAGGAAAAAATTTAAGTTGACTTGTAAATCCTGCACTGATAAAAGTAGAATTTGTAGCAATAATAGTAAGAAATTTTTGCTTTCCTGAAGCTATATTATAAAGTTGATTAGATAATATTTTTTGCCAATCATTAATACTATTCATGGCACATATTGGATCGAGATTGAAGGCTTGACAATGTCTTTGCCATTGCAATACTAAATGACGATAAGGACAAATTATTAATAAAACTTGTAGTGCTATTTTTTGATACAGTTCTGTCGCGATCGCAAGAGCAATGATAGTTTTACCACTACCAGTCGCCATTTTTAATGTGCCTCTGCCCTTATTTTTGAGCCAGTTTACAACTGCTTCTTGTTGATAATCCCGTAATTCTAAATTAGGGGGGAAGCGGGGTATGCCTAATTTATAATATTGATATTCTTTGCTAGGTTCTCTTGCTAGTCTTGAATGACGCTTTTTATTATATTCGTTTGCTAACTTCTGCCAATCAATATTATTTGTTGATAGTTCATGGTTCATTGCTAACTAATAGATGGTTTTCCATGATAGTTTTTTCTAACAGATTCCTGGAACATAAATAAGCTAAAGTTCCGAATAAAGGTATTAGAGTAATACCCCAAAAAACAAGAGAATTATTAATATTTCTTCTCGCTAAATCATCCTTGACAATAACAGGTAATAGCAAGCACAATAGGCAAAAATCCAAACTCATCACATGAATAAACTTGCTGGTATGCCATTGTTGAATAAAATCACTCCAATTACCATTAACTATGCCCCAAAACAGTAATGATGTTACGCCTATGGTAATAAAAATACCTGTGATAGGAGATTCCAAAACTTTCAGTAAAGTATTTTTTTCTCCTGACCAAACTGTACTCGGTTGACGTAGGGCTAAATAGGGTAGGATAGCGAATGCTCCAAAACCAAATGACCCTGTAACAAAAACCCAAGCTGGTATTTTCTGACTTCTGCCATCAAATAATAAGAAACAAGTATAAATAATGGGTAAAATTCCCATAAGGTTAAATAAGGCAATAATTAAGGGATTAATATCTTGAAATTTGCCAGAAGATAAATTAATAATCAAATCAACAGTATTTGGATCATTATCAGGAGCAATAGCAAAAGCATATATGGTAAATCCCAACCAAATTAATCCGAAAATAAGTTTATTTTTCATATATTTTTCCCCCTAGTAAAAACTAACAACTAACCACTACTAACCGATACTCCTAACTGTTCTTGTGGCAAGCTAACATCAGAAAACTTCAAATAAATTGCTTTACGCTCATCAATTGTCAGTTTTTTCTGTGCTAGTAATTCTAATACTTCTTGTGTAGAAAAAGAGCGTTGTTCAGTAACCGCCAATGTTTTAATTTGCGATCGCAATCTTTCATAATGTTTCTTAGATAGGGGTTGTTTTAAGTAATGCTCAAAAAGATATTTAAAATTACTAGCACCACTACATTTACCAAACCAGATTTCAGGCTCAATATGGGGAAAAATCGAATAACTGGAGCGATCTCGCAACATGGAATGAACATGAATACCTGTTTCATAGCGTTGGGATTGGCAAGAATAGGGTGGATAAGCCTGGATTCCCAAGCTATCTAAATAATCGGTGACTAAAGTCAGAGCTTCATAGTTAATTCCTCTTACTTCCCAGCCTTTTCGCATTTTTAAACCTAATAATACCTTTTCTAAGGGAACATTTCCGGCTCTTTCTCCAATCCCCCCAAAAGTTCCCGATATTCCTGAAGCACCAGCAATTACCCCTTGAATTGTATTTTCTAAAGCCAAGCCTAAGTCATTATGAAAATGTACTCCTAAGGGAGCATGATTGGTACATTCAAGTAAATCCCGTATCCAAATATAAGTTTTTTCGGGAGTTAAAATACCTAGAGTATCGCAAAGTAGAAATTGACTAATATAAGGCTTAAAAATATTAATGCAATCTACTAGAAAGTCAAAATCTGCCCTACTAGCATCTTCGGCAGCAAAACACACTTGAAAGCCTTTTTTCTTCGCATATTGAAGATGGGACAGAATTTTTGCGATCGCATTTTGACGGATTTGATTAATGACTTCTTGGGGAATATCATCATCAATAGTTTGATGGCGATAAATAGGATCGCGATTAATTTGGGAATCTCTTAGAAATAATAAGCGATCGCTAACTGCATTAAACAGAATAATTTGTTTAGCACCACAACTCTGGGAATAATTGATCTGACAACGGCTCATCATAGTTGAAGCTGCCAAACGCTGGTCTAGTTTTTGAGTCACCAAATTAGAAAATAATTCTGCTTCTGTATGGTGAATTGCTGGCATAATAGCGATCTGGTGAACTCCAGTATTAGCGATTAAATTAGCTAAAGTCTGTTTTATTTTGAGATCAAAAAAAATTCCTGCTTGTTGTTCTCCATCTCGAAGAGTCTCATCAGAAACTAATAATTCGATATTCTCCATCACAACCTATATTTGTTTTGACATATCATTACCATCCAACCAAGGAGCATTTAAAAGATAGTGAATTAACTAGCTATTAAAAAATCTAATCGCTACTATAAGCTAGAAATTCCACTTTTAGGAGTAGAAAATCTTAACCAAAGCTTAAAGCTAATTCATCAAGATAAATAAATAGGATGGGAGTTAGACAATTATGCAATTGACAACTTAAATCCAAAATTCATAGTCACAAAATTCTTTCCCCCTTGTTTAATTCAATCAGCCCATTTGATTCCTGCACCATAACTGATATCATCATTTTGGGTTCCCACTGGGTTCTGTATTTTTAGTAAAGCTTGACTACAAGAATGATTTGGGGGTCTGAATAATATCAACAGATTAGAAGATAGGTAAACGGCAACTTTTAAGACATACTTTAGGGAATTTAGCATGATAAATCTAGATTGATTGAGATACTAACTTTTTGAAACCGAATTTGAGACAATTAGTCTAGTAGATAACACACGATAAGAAACTATAGCAAATCACTATGCAAACTCTGGATCAACCTAACCTCAATGCTGAAACAGCTTTTGATACTACTATTCATCGGCGAAAAACCCGACCAGTAAAAGTGGGAGATGTCACCATCGGGGGTAACAATCCTGTAGTTGTCCAATCCATGATTAATGAAGACACCCTCGACATTGAGGGGTCTGTAGCAGCAATTCGCCGTTTACATGAAATAGGCTGCGAAATTGTTCGCGTTACCGTGCCTAGTATGGCACACGCTAAAGCCTTAGCCGATATTAAAAGCAAATTAGCTCAAACCTATCAACCAGTACCCCTAGTAGCAGATGTTCATCACAATGGCATGAAAATCGCCCTAGAAGTAGCCAAACATGTTGATAAAGTCAGAATTAATCCAGGTTTGTATGTCTTTGAGAAGCCCAAAAGCGGTCTCGCTTCGCGAGGGCTACCCCAACGTACAGAATATAGTAAAAGCGAATTCGATCAAATTGGGGCAAAAATCCGAGAAACTTTAGAACCATTGGTGGTTTCCTTAAGAGATCAAGGTAAAGCTATGAGAATCGGAGTAAATCATGGTTCTCTTGCCGAAAGAATGCTCTTTACCTACGGGGATACTCCAGAAGGCATGGTAGAGTCCGCCCTAGAATTTATTCATATCTGTGAATCTCTCGATTTTCATAACCTGGTTATTTCTCTGAAAGCTTCTCGTGTTCCCGTCATGTTAGCTGCTTACCGCCTGATGGTAAAAAGAATGAATGAATTAGGGATGGAATATCCCTTGCACTTAGGAGTTACCGAAGCAGGAGATGGAGAATATGGCAGAATTAAATCTACCGCAGGTATTGGAACTCTCTTAGCTCAAGGTATCGGAGATACGATTCGCGTTTCTCTCACCGAAGCACCAGAAAAAGAAATACCTGTTTGCTACAGTATCTTGCAAGCTTTGGGCTTACGGAAAACCATGGTAGAGTATGTTGCCTGTCCTTCTTGTGGACGTACTTTATTTAATTTGGAAGAAGTCTTACACAAAGTCCGAGAAGCCACCAAACACTTAACAGGATTAGATATTGCTGTTATGGGTTGTAT
>JASJDF010000162.1 GCA_030065715.1 Xenococcaceae cyanobacterium MO_188.B19
GATATCCCCAACCAAAGTTTTACAGGTACTTGTGCTATTACTATTACTCCTGTAAGAAAGGGTATCGAACAACTTACTCTCGATGCAGTTGATTTAAACATTGAATCCGTACTAATAGATAATGTTAGTCAGCCTTTTGACTACGATGGGGAAAAATTAGACATTCGTAGGGTGGGTAGTGCATCGCCTACCGATGATCCGTTTACAATTAAGATTGCTTATAGTGTAGATCATCCGCAACGGGGTATTTATTTCATTCAACCAGACGAACATTATCCCGACAAACCAACCCAAGTATGGACACAGGGAGAAGATGAAGACTCCCGCTTTTGGTTTCCCTGTTTCGATTATCCTGGTCAATTAGCGACATCAGAAATTAAAGTAAGAGTACCAGCAAAATATATGGCGGTATCTAATGGGGAATTAGTTAGCACCGAAACAGTAGGAAAAGATAAAGTTTATTATTGGCATCAGAAACAAGTTCATCCTACTTACTTAATGACACTAGCAGTAGGAGACTTTGCGGAATTAAAAGATACTTGGAATGATATTCCCGTTAACTACTATGTAGAGAAGGGAAGGGAAGCAGACGGAAAGCGCAGTATGGGAAAAACTCCTCGTATGGTGGAGTATCTTTCTAAAAAATACGGTTATAAGTATCCTTATCCCAAATATGCTCAAGTTTGCGTTGATGACTTCATATTTGGCGGAATGGAGAATACTTCGACTACTTTATTAACTGACCGTTGTTTATTAGATGAACGTGCTGCTACTGATAATAGACGTACTGAAAGTTTAGTATTGCACGAACTGGCACACCAATGGTTTGGAGACTTAGTAGTAATTAAGCACTGGTCCCACGCTTGGATAAAAGAAGGGATGGCTTCCTATGCAGAAGTACTATGGACAGAAGAAGAGTATGGTAAAGATGATGCTGCCTACTACATTCTCAATGAAGCTAAAAGTTATTTAGATGAAGATAGTTCTCGTTATCGTCGTCCCATTGTTACTAATATATACCGAGAAGCGATCGAATTATATGACCGACATCTCTATGAAAAGGGTGCTTGTGTCTATCACATGATAAGAGGAATTCTTGGGGATGAACTCTTTGATAAAGCAATTCATACTTTTGTTAATGATAATGCTCATAAGACAGTAGAGACGATAGACTTGTTACGCGCGATCGATAAAGCTACAGGTTATAACTTAGCTGGATTGTTCGATCAATATGTTTTCCGTGGCGGACATCCCGACTATAAAGTTGCTTACTCCTGGGACAATGATAGTAAGTTAGCCAAGTTAACCATTACTCAAACTCAAGCGAAGAATAATAAGACTGGTAGCGATAGTGAATTATTCGATCTCAAAATTCCTATTGCTTTTGGCTATATTGATAAAGCACCCCAATTATATACCCTACGCATTCATCAACAAGAACAGTCTTTCTATTTCCCTCTAAAAAAGAAACCCGACTTTATTAGCTTTGATGTTAATAACTACATTCTCAAGACAGTCAAACTAGAATATCCTGTTACCGAATTAAAAAATCAACTCAAATACGATACTGATCCCACATCTAGAATCTATGCAACTAAAGCATTAGGTAAGAAAGGCGGTTTGGAAGTAGTTAAAGCTTTATCCGCAGCATTAGAAGAAGATACTTTCTGGGGAGTGAAAGTAGAAGTCGCTAAAACCCTTGGTAAAATAAAACTCAACCAAGCAGAATCAGCATTAGTAAAAGGGTTAGAAGACAAGGATGCAAAAGTGCGTCGCGCTGTTATCGAGGCTTTGAGTAATTTTAAAACTGAGTCTTCCTATGAAACTATTAAACAGTGTTTAGAAGCAGGTGATGCTAGTTATTATGTTGAAGCATCCGCAGCAAGTAGTTTAGGAGGAATGGTATCAGGAAACCTGAAAGACAAACAAGAAGCTACTATCACTCTCTTACAAGACATCCTTAATACTCGCGCTGGTTGGAATGAAACTGTCAGAAGTGGTGCTATAGGTGGTTTAAGTAAAATGACTACTTCAGCAAAAGCAGTAGATATCATCATTGAATATACTCAACCAGGTACACCCCAAGCCTTAAGATTAGCTGCTATTCGGGCTTTAGGTGCAGTTTCTTCTGGTCAAACTCCTGAAACTATCGAGACAATTTTAGAACAGTTAGATTCTTTATCAGGTGAAAGTTTCTTCTTAACTCAAGTAGCTGTTACTACTGCTTTAGGACAAATGCAAACACCAAAAGCTATTGGTATCCTGCAAAATCTTTCTGCACAAACTCCCGATGGAAGGGTTAAGAGAAGGGCTGATGAAGCTATTGAGAAGGTACAGAAAAATATCGGTAGTGATAAGGCGGTTAAGGAGTTACGAGAGGAGTTAGATAAGTTGAAAAAGGATAATCAAGATTTGAAGAGTAGGTTAGAGAGTTTGGAAGCAAAAAATAATAAAATATCTAACTGACTTCAAACAAATTAGTACAATATAAGGAGCAATAATTGCCAACAGCAATACAAGCTAGACAAGCATTAGTCTTACTCCATTGGATATCGAAAGGTTTTCAACCAATTAATGTATTCCGATATGACGATAAATATCAAACTGTATATATTCAAGCAGGTGATAGTGAGGATATAGCTGTTGCAATTAACTCAGATGGGAGGTGTAACTTTCTTTTAAATCTTTGCAAGAAGAAGAAGATTTTTTTAAGGAGAATATTAGTTAGTCAAGAGATGTAATTATTTTAGGGACGTTTGATGATAGCGTCCCTTCGGGATCATTGGGGCATTGAAAATAGCTTACATTGGACATTAGATGTAACATTCTCCGAAGATCAAAGTCGAATTCGTAAAGATCATGCTCCTGAAAATTTTGCTTTATTACGTCGCGATCGCTCTTAACTTACTTAAACAGGAAAATACCTTTAAAGGAAGTCTAAAAATGAAACGCTATAAAGCTTCAATGGATAATAATTACCTTTCTCAAATTTCTGTCAAGTTAATTTAGATGCGTTTACCCTGATTACTTCCCTTAAGATAAAATTTTTTTAGCGAACCCTAAATATCTAAAGCATTAAAGGTTTTTTTGTAATCGTTGAGCTGTGCGTAAAATTTGTCCCGCTAAAATGGCAGCACCAAAACCATTATCGATATTCATTACCCCAATTCCCGCAGCACAAGAATTCAGCATAGTTAATAAGGGGGCTACCCCAGAAAAACTCGCGCCATATCCTACACTAGTGGGAACACCAATTACGGGACAATCTGCCATTCCTGCTACCACACTAGGCAATGCACCTTCCATCCCAGCTACCACAATCAATACATCAGCTTCATCAATAACTTGGCGGTTACTCAACAAGCGGTGAATTCCTGCAACTCCCACATCCCAAAGACGAATTACTTTAAAACCGCATAATTCCGCTGTGACAGCAGCTTCTTCTGCTACAGGTAGATCGGCTGTACCAGCAGTAAGAATAGAAATTTGACCAGGATGAACAATTTTAGGGCTAGATGGTGCGATCGCGCAAATCCGAGCCATAGAATAATAGGTTAAATTAGGGATTTGTGATTGAATTTCTTCGTAAATTTTAGGTTTAATACGAGTTGCCATAACTATAGAATCTTTAGCTTCCATAGCTTTCATGATTTGCACTATTTGATCGGGAGTCTTATCTTGACCCCAAATTACTTCAGGAAATCCCGTTCTTAATTGTCTATGGAAGTCTATCTTCGCAAAATCTTCTACAGGCTCGAAAGCAAGATGTTCGAGTTTCTTTAGTGCTAATGAAGAGCTAATATTTCCAGCAGCTACGGCTTCTAACAGTAGTTTGATGGCTTCAGGTTGAGTCATCTATAATCTATAATGCTTTTCTTGATTTACCTTTCTTAGTGTAAGTCAAGTTTTAATTTAATCGACCAGAGACTTAAATAAATTTCCCCTGGGATCTTCAGATGAGGTTTATAAATTTCTTTAATAGTAATATCATTTCGTTTTTGGAGATTCTTAATTAGTTGCAGATTAGGATTAAAAATAAAAATGTCTTGTTCAACAAATTGAGCAAACTTTGCAAATGATATTTGATCAGTGGTGAGAAATTTAAGAACTACTTCAGGATTGAGGTTATGACTCATAGATAATAAGTCCATGATTTGTCTTGATTCGGAAATCACTAAAGCATTATTACTTTGATTAATCAGATTTTCGATAGCAGGATTGTGATAATTGCGAGATTTTTGAAATTGTGGTGAATCTTGCCAAGTTAAACTACAAGAAACAATACCTAAAATCAACAAACCGTTTAATGTTAATTGAATAATTGTTGAGTTTTTTTCAATTTTTTGACTAAGCAAATAAGTTACCATCAGAATAATGGCTAACTGGGCTGGAATTAAATAGCGTGGTGTTGCTGATCGCTGATCTTGTAAAATTAAATCACTTACAATCAGAGTTAGTGTAGGAATAAAGAATAGACTGAAAACAAAATACTTGATTTTATCAGTAGCTTGGTTACAGACAAAAAATAAGGAATAAGCAACTAAAAATAACAAACCAAATGCTGTACTTATGCCAATCAAGGGGATGGGATCTAAAATAGCTTTCCAGGGTAAATCTTTAGCAGTCAGTTTGATCAAGATAAATAAAATCACAACATTAATTGCTGCTACACTGCCGAAAATTTTATAGTTTATAGCATAAGATTTTCTTCTCAAGTAATATAGTCCTAGAATAATTAGTAGCAAAAAAAGTAAGAGAATTAAAATTCCTACTACTACGACAATATCCAGGTTAGGAGCAAGGGGCAAATTACCAAAAATCAAAAGAATACTAGCTACCCAAACAGCTACCATTGCTGATATTTCCATTGGCATATCCATCCAGGAAGTATTATCTTGTAATTGCTGCCAATGATTTAATATAATCCAAAACCAAGGAATAAAAGCTACGAAACTAGCTGTTAAAACAATTAAGTATTTTTTCAGAGCATATTTGTATTTTTGGCTTGATAAAATCAGATAAAAACCATGAGTAAATAAAATCAACCAAGAAAATAAAGATGTGTATAAATTAAAAATAGTAGTAAATAAGTAGACATACCAATAGAAATTCGGTACTATAGCTTTATATTGCTTAGAAAAACTTGTTATTTGCTCTGAGTTAAGAGACTTCAAAAATAGAGTATTAGTAGTTAAAATTAAAAATACCCACAGACTATAAGGACGAGCTTCTTGAGAATAAGCGACATAGAAAGGGGAAATAGTTAGAAATAATAAACTTATTCTAGAGGCAATTTTATTATTAAATAATTCTTGGGAGAAAAAATATATACTAGGTAGACATAATAACCCAAAAATAATAGATAAACTTCTAAGAGCAACAATCGAATCACCAAATAATTGGAGCCAAAATCTAGCTAAGATAAAATATAAAGGAGCGTGTTCGGGACTTTGAATTAAAGCCTTAATAGTATCAACAAAAGTTTTATCAGGACTTAACTGTTGATATTGCCATAAATCCGAAGCATAGATAATATCTTGGTTTTGAATTTCACTAGTAATTTGGGCTATAGTATAGCCTGAAATACGAGTAATAGTAGCGACTTCATCAACCCAAAAGATTTTATCTCCTAAATGAGCGACACGAAAACTAGTGCCTAAAATTAAAATAGTAATTGTAAGAATGAGCCAATTTTTGGACATTTATTATTTAATCTTGCTAAATTACCCTGGGTATTAATTTGGTTTATCGTTTAGTAATTACTTCTACACAAAAAAAAGCCGATCGCATTTTACTCAAGTCTGAACAGCAACACTATCTTAAACGAGTGTTGCGCTTTCAAGACGGCGATCGCTTTATTGCTATGGATGGGAAGGGAAAATCTTGGCTGGCACAAATCGAGGGGGAAAGGGCGCGATGTCTAGAATTATTAGAAGTGATTACAGAGTTACCTTTTGATGTTACTTTAATTACCGCTTTGCCTAAAGGCAATGGTTACGAACAAATCTTGAGATGTTGTACCGAATTAGGGGTGAGTCGGTTTCTGCCAGTTATCAGCGATCGCACTATCCTTAAACCCAGTCAGAATAAAGTAGAGAGATGGCGCAAAATTGTTATAGAATCAGCTGAACAAGCAGAAAGACAAATTGTTCCTCAAGTTCTGTCTCCTGTTTCTTTTGCTGAGATAATTCAAAATTTAAACTCTCTAGAAAGCAATTGTTATATCTGCGTAGCGCGGGGAGATGTGCCTTCCCTATGGAGTTGTTTACAAAATAGTACCCCCCAAAATATTACCATTGCTACAGGAACAGAGGGGGGCTGGACTCCCGCAGAAGTTGAAAAAGCGATCGCAGCTAACTTTCAACCTGTATCTTTAGGAAAACGGATTTTGCGCGCTGTAACTGCACCAATTACTGCATTATCTTTAGTTTCAGCAATTAATAATGGTTAGTTGTTCATTGTTCATCGTCTCCCCAGTCTCCTTACCTTTTACTATGGGTAACTTCAATGGTAGTGTGAACATTCCCCCTGGGATTAAAATCAGCTTTAATGGTTACTTCTAGAGGATCGCAAGCTGAAATAAAGTCATCTAATATTTGGTTGGTAACTTCTTCATGGGAAATATAGCGATCGCGATAACTATTAATATAGAGTTTTAAGCCCTTAAGTTCTACTACCTTTTCATTAGGAGAATAGGTAACATGGATAGTGGCAAAGTCGGGATAGCCAGAAAAAGGACACTTACAAGTGAATTCAGGTAAAGTGATTTCTACTTTATAGCGTCTCCCTATTTTGGGGTTAGGAAAGGTGATCAATTCTCCTTCTGCGATCGCTCTTTCCCCGTATTTTACTTTGGTGATTTGGGTTTGGTCAGCAGAATTTGGCATAGCTTTATAATATTTATTAGTGGGATTTTCCTACATCATAACAATTCATTAAACATTTATCCTATTAACTGGGATTAGGTCATTTACTATTTTTTGAATAACCTGAAATCATTTAACTATGCTAATTACAGAACAGCCAATAATCAAAGAAACCTTAAAGAAACAAAGAGATTTTTTTGCAACAGGGAAAACTCAAAATGTTGATTTTAGAATTGAACAGTTAATCAAACTCAAAACTGCCATTAGACAAAGAGAATCCGATATTATTAAAGCTCTCTATGTTGACTTGAGAAAACCAGAATTAGAAGGATATATCGAATTAGCTGTTTTACAAGATATTACCTATGCTCTAAAACACATTAAATCTTGGATCAAACCTAAAAAAGTTTCAATACCTATCACTCAATTTCCTGCATCAGCCTATATAAAACCCGATCCCCTAGGAGTAGTTTTAATCATTTCTCCTTGGAACTATCCCTTTTCTTTGATGATTGCTCCTTTAATTGGAGCTATAGCTGCTGGTAATTGTGCTATGGTTAAACCATCAGAAGTATCTGCTAAAACTTCAGATATTTTATGTGAAATAATCCAGGATACTTTTGCTCCAGAATATATTGCCACTATTCCTGGAGGAGTAGAAACTAGTCAAGCTTTATTAGGTGAAAAGTTTGATCACATTTTTTTTACTGGTGGAACAAAAATCGGCAAAATCGTGATGGAAGCTGCTGCGAAAAATCTTACTCCTGTAACTTTGGAATTAGGTGGAAAAAGTCCTTGTATTGTTGATGATAATATAGACCTTAAAGAAACAGCCAAACGCATAACTTGGGGAAAATTTCTCAATGGAGGACAAACTTGTGTTGCCCCAGATTACCTTTTAGTAAATCAGAAAATCAAAGCTGAATTAATTGCTGAAATTCAAAACTGTCTCCAAGAATTTTATGGGAAAGATCCTGCTACCAGCCCTGATTTTGCCAGAATTATTAATCAAAAACAATTCGACAGATTAACCAGTTTACTTACCGTAGGAAATATAGTTACTGGAGGAGAAACTAACAAAGAAGATTTATATATCGCTCCCACTCTCATCACTGATATTTCCCTTGATGCACCAGTTATGGAAGAGGAAATCTTTGGTCCTATTTTACCTATCCTAGAATATCAGAACTTAGAAGAGGCAATTTCAATTATTAATCAATTCCCTAAACCTCTAGCTCTATATCTTTTCTCTAGAGACAAACAAAAACAAGAGCAAGTTCTAGCTCATACTTCTTCTGGCGGGGTATGTCTTAACGATACAATAATGCAGTTGGGAGTACCAGAATTACCTTTTGGTGGAGTTGGAGCAAGCGGAATGGGAAACTATCATGGGAAATATAGTTTTGATACCTTTTCCCATCAAAAAAGCGTTCTCAAAAAGTCCTTCTTGTTTGACTTCAATTGGCGATATGCACCTTATAAGAATAAGTTAGGATTATTCAAAAAGCTCACTCAATAGTAGTCTAAATATTCCCTGTCTAGGTTGACGAGGAAGCCTTAGTCATATTCCTCAAGGTTTAGCTTGACGAGCAGAAGCCCAGCACTCTATCCGATAGGATGGGTGTCTGGTAGTTCACAAAATGCGTTGTGGGTATTTGAAATTCATCAGCAACAAGTAGGAGTGATGATTTTTGTCGCTGAAGAGTTAGCATCAGTATTTGTTGATCCTATGAGAAAGGTTCAAAGTATTGGGATTACCTTTTCTTGGAACGTAGGAGAAGATTATAACGGTATATTAGTTCGGCAATCTGATTAGCGTAAATTCTTCTTGTTCCTATGCCATATAAAGGATGCTTTGCTCCTGGTGGTAAATTCAAATTGAAAGGATCATTTTTATCTTGGGGATTACGCAAAAAATCTGTTACAAAAACTACTGGGCGATGACTGTGCCAATAATCCTGTAATTGTTGTTGATTTATTAAATAATCAGGTTTTTTACCAGGAAATTTGGGTGGAATACGATTTTTGCCCCCATCACTTAGAATCAAGACATTACGATAAACTTTACCTTCTTTTCCTTCTTTCCATCCCACAGGAATTTGCTCGGTGTTTTCTTCAACAATTGTGTTTTTATTATAGTCTTTTCCTTGATTCAAATAATAACTAATTCCTGCTGCTGCTCCTACTTCTCTTGAGCCTTCAAAGATCCATAAAGTATCAGGATGAAACCAAAGTTTTTCTTCGGCTATATATATGATGTTTTTACTAGAGCGAACATTTTCATTACCTACAAAACCAATAATACCAGTTAGATAAATAATCCCTAGAGTTACTCCTAAAATTAAGATGGAAATCTGAGCTTTCCTTTGTAACATCTCGATTCCTGCTGTCAACCATCCCAAAGTCAAAACAATAGATATTGCAATGATAAAACCTTTAAGTGCTGGTTGTTGGTTAATTATAGGGAAGAAAGCACTTAAATTTGGTAGCAAGATTATTACCAAACAGAATCCAATGCCAATTAAGGTGAAAATCGCTCCATAAATAAGATAATTTGTGATGTTTTTGCTTCTTTTTAGTATCAATGGTGATTCGCTATTGGGTTCTAATAATTTTTCACGATAAAAACCAGCACAAAGAATAATAAAAGGCGGAAGACTAGGCAAACTATAATAAATCAAACGGGAAGGCACAGGAATAAAAATTAAGATGGGCAATAAAAAACCCATTATTAATAAGAAAATAGCACTAGTGTATTTGGGATCTTTTATTAGATTATCTTTAATATATTTTGGGTTTAATTTTTCCCAAGCACTTTTAATTATTGGTGGTAAAAATAGAATCCAAGGAAAACACCAAATAGCAGTAATTCCTAAATATCCTCCTATACTAGTTTTTGATACTTCATAATCAAGAGGAAAGCGTTTATCTAATAAGCGATATAAATGTTCATTAACTATAAAATAGTGGAGAAATCCTGGATTTGCTTTTTCCACAGCTATAAACCAAGGTACAACTAATCCAAGTATAAATAAGAATCCCGAAATTGATTTAAGAGAAATAAACTTGCTATTTTTATCCTTGATAGCTACTAATATTATCCAAGATACTAAAGGAATCATGACAGCAATTAATCCTTTAGCCAGTAATCCCAATCCCAAACAAAAACAGCAACTAAATAAATATACCCAAGATTTAGGATTAGATAAAAATTTCCAAAATAAATAATTACTTCCTAAAATCAGGGTAGCTAAGATAACATCTATTAACATTTGGTGGGTAAAGATAAACCAACCACAAGTTACAGACATCATCAAAACTGCAATACGACTCGCACCAATTCCCCATAAATCTCGACTCCACCGCCAAACTAATAATAATCCAACCCATCCCGCGATCGCAACAGGTAATCTGACAGCAAATTCTGTATTCCCAAAAATGCTGGTAGAAATAGCAATTAACCAATATAGTAAGGGTGGTTTATTGAGATAAGGTGCGCCATTAAGATGGGGTGTTATCCAGTCACCTCTTAACACCATTTCCCTACCTACCATAGCAAAATGAGTTTCATGGGGTTCATATAAACCATACAAGCCCAAGCCAAAAGTCATAAAGCCTAAAGGTAATATTAAAATTAACAAATCCCAAGCAATTTGTTGTTTTTTTGCAGAGAATATAGTCTTAAAAATAGAAAAAAATTGTTTCACAATTACTGTAACTTGTTGTATAAATATATAGTAGTTTTTATTGACTTGAAGTGTGAGTTAATATAGTAATTTTGTCGATGATTCAGCACCAAGATTTGATATACTTCTGACTAAGAAGTATCCTTCACTGTTATTTTTGATCGCTCATTACGTGGGACTAGGATAAAATATTCAGTACATCATTATATCAATCTTTTCTTAAGCTCAGCTTAATTTAAATAGGTAATTCTTCAACACTAAATACCTTCACGCCAACCAAAATATACAACTCACACTTTTCTGGTCAAATAAAATA
>JASJDF010000163.1 GCA_030065715.1 Xenococcaceae cyanobacterium MO_188.B19
CAAATGGGGAATCATTGCTATAGTTTGACATCCCTATAAAATACTGTAGGTAAGGGTTCTCCTTAATTTGTTGTACTGTTTCTCTGTCGGAAATCCCAAGTGTTTCTTTAATAATTAATGCCCCCAATGCCATCCGAAAAGGTTTGGCTGGTGCACCCATTTTTTCTGAGAACTTTTCGGCATATTCTGCTTCAAATTGACGAGCGACCCTGCCGTCCTAAAGGATATATGCGTAGCGGTATCCCCTTGCGGGACACCTTCGGATAAGGTTTCCTCCGCTAAGGCATTGTGCGGTTTATCCGTGAACGGGCGAGTTCCGCCCAGGGAATCAATTCCGCCATGATGACCCACCGATTATCTGATGACAATTCCACAGCAACAGGCAATTTAAACTTTTGTGGGGTAAGCTCAGGCTGGTTAGATTTGCGGTACATCCGTTCTAGCTCACATAAGTGCAAGGGGATTTTACCAATTTTATGGCTTTTCTGCCCCCTCAACCTAACTTTTTCGTCGCACCAGAATGGCTGTAACCTTCTTTAGCCCAATGGTTCAAAGTTTTCCAGCAAATCCTAGGTAGTTAATATCAATTCAGTTTTTAAGTCAGACAGATTTTTGGTAAGGGCGAACAGCTGTTAGCCCTTGCCAGATATTTATGTGTTTTATGTATTTTACAAATTGATATAAATTATCAAGGAAAAAGTCAGAGAGAATCCTAGTCCCCAATCCCTAATCACCAAGTTCTATTAATACGAAACTCTCTCGGTATTAACGATAAATTATATTAGTTAAAAAAACTCGCCAAAATGGCAACACAAATCCTTCAAAAACATTAATAATAGTTAGTAGATGTATCAGTTACTGATTTTTATTAAAGTGGATAAAAAATGCTAAATAATAATAGCTATATAGGAGTTCTAGGGGATGTTCTCCTTTCTAACTATAGTCATAATCCCTCTGGAGTTGCAGTTGATAGTAAAGCTAATACTATAGTTGCAAGTGGCGAAGCCATAGCCGAGGCTGAAGCTGAAGCTGAAGCTTTTTTTGATAACCTTAAGTTATCAAGAGTATTTATTGAAAATAGCGGTTTTGGCATAGATGGAGTGTTTGAAGGTAGCACTGAAAGTGAGTCTCAAATTATTGCTAATTTTGAGGTTAAAAAAGGGGAAACATTCTCTTTAGATTTTGTAATAGATTCATTAATAGAAGCTAATGAAATTGACAATATTGATCTTGAATATAATCAAGCTGAACTGAATATAGGATTTTTAGTTATAGATTCCTCGGGCAATATTATAGACCATGCTTATCTAGAGGCTTCTTTAATTTCTTCCGAACAAATTGGTGATGTTAAAATTAACTTCAGTAATAACTTTAAACTAAATGAGCATCAAGAAAGTTACGATCTTGGTGGAAATAACGAGATTGATTTTGTTGCCAGTCTCATCAAAGGCACTTATGTGCGTAGTTTTAATAGTGATACAAATTTGACATTGCTTAAGATTAATTCTAGTTCAGCCTATTGGTTTGGCGACTTTTTGATTAATAATTTAGGCTCGGATTTTATTTACGGCACAATTCACGATGACCTCTTATTTGGAACTCAAAAAGATGATAACTTCTATACAAGTTTTGGTAACGATATTCTATTTGGATGGGATGGCAATGATCAGTTTATAGCTGGCTCTGGTAATGACTGGCTCTATGGAGGAAGCGATGATGACTCTCTCTATGGACAAAACGGTGATGACTCTCTCTATGGAGAAACCGGTGATGACTTACTCCGTGGAGATATCGGCAATGACTCTCTCTATGGAGGAAGCCATAAAGACGAACTTTTTGGTGGAAGTGGTGATGATTGGCTCTATGGAGAAAATGGTGATGACTTGCTGGATGGAGGTGAAGGAAAAGACTGGCTTTATGGAGGAAACGGCGATGACATTATTAAAGGTGGAGAAGCTGATGACATTATTAAAGGCGGAGGAGCTGATGACATTATTGAAGGCGGTAATGGTAATGACACTTTGACTGGTAATAAAGGTGTAGATCAATTTGTTTATCGAACTGTTGATTCTTTTTCCTCGGCTACAATTGGTACAGATATCATTACCGACCTAGAAGTCAATACAGATAAAATTATTTTGAGCCAGAAAACATTTACTGTTCTTACTTCTACTACAGATGGAGTTCTTAATCCTAATGAATTTGAAGTTGTAGCTAATGATGAGCTTGCTGCTTTTAGCTCCGCTTTTATTATTTACAGTAGTGATACGGGTAATCTTTTTTATAATCAAAATGGTTCCGATGAAGGATTAGGTCAAGGTGGACAGTTTGCTACTTTGCGAAATATCCCTTTGTTACAGCCGACAGAATTTCTACTCAGTCAATAATTGCTTTATTTTTCAACTGTTGCAGACTTTTTACTAATTAAAAAGTCTGTTGTACTAAATAATATAATTAAAAAATTGTAAGTACTTATAAGCAGAATTACTTGTACATTACTTATTTTCTATTCCCTGTTTCCTGTTGCCTATTTCCTATTCCCTTTCTCAAGTATATAGTTAATTTCTATTGATTATGAACTATAGAATTAAATTCACCTTCCAGCCATTCTTGAAATAGTCTATTAATAATATATTGATATCTTTCAGAGGTTAATTCGGCTGGAATAAAATCTTGAACCATTAATAAATGATACTTTTTTTGATCTTGACTAGGGATTGGTCCTACGACTTGACCAATGTTGGCGTTACCTATAGCTTCTGAAAGATAGGCAGGTAAACTCCAGCGACCAATTTTGCCTTCATAACCACAATGGTATCTACGTTGTTCATCCATATCATAGAGATGGGCAGCTTCATAAAAACTAATTTCTTCTTCTTCAATTTGATAATATATTTCTTGGGCTAATCTCTGATAAGGAACAATAATTTGATAAAAAACTAATTGGTCGAAATCCAGTTTATTTTGAGCAAAATATGGCTCTACATCTTTAGCAAATAAGTTTTCAGCTAATTTTTTCTCTAACAAATAGCTTTTTATTCCTGCTTCCCAATCTTCCATCGTTATCATTTGATCTTTCAACCAGGCTAAAGTATCAGCAGCCTTTTCTAGACGCTGTCCGTAACGAATACTGTCTGCTTCCGTTTGGATTTCCTCTGGTGTGATTACGATCTTTCTCTCGGTAGAAGCTTTTTCAATAATTTTTTGATAAACGATCTTTTGACAAATTTCCTTCAGCAGCATTTGTTGCTTGAGAAAATTGATTATTTCTGATGGTTCGATTGAGATATTGAGAAAACTGATCATTACTAATGTTGGATTGACAAAATTTTACTCCAAGTTATTCATACCAAGACAATTTGAGGCGATTTTGGTATGAAATATCTGGAGTTGGGACTGATACTACAAAGTAGCGCGTACCAAGATAAAAACCTGAGAAAAAGCACAGCTTAAACTAGCACATCTTGACATCAAATTGTTAGTTCTCGAAAAAACTGTCAGTATGAAGAAGTTTCCTTTTAATGTGTGGTAATTTTTCCCAAAATGCTACAATACTGATAGTAAATAAACTTGCTGAAAGCTTTAGTAAGTGGTTAAGCTTCCAGCAATACTGGATTGACTACCACTATTAGTGTTTACTTTTAGTGGTATTTTTATTTAACAAGGGATTATCTAGGGTTGTAATTGAATAAACTAGGTTCATGATTGGAGAAATACTAATCTTAAAGATAATAGAAATCTCCAAAACCTAATTAATTAGCAACCGTAGCAATCTTTACCTCCATCATGGATTCCAGCAGAAGTAGATTCAGCGTAAGCAAAAGTTAAACCACCTTCTTTATCAACGTAAGTATAGGCATCAACTTCAGCTAAAGCATCTTTATAGCCAAAAACTTCGGCATCAGCTTCAGAAGTAGCCAATTGACCTTTGACTTTTACGTGAGTATCAACATATTTGTCGATATCAAGTTTAACTGTCTTATTTAGATTAACGTATTTTGTGATGTTGAAATTAATATCACCAGCACCAGTAACAGCGTTTCCAGTTTCAGAATTAACAACTTCCAAATAATTGAGATCGGAAATATTCATGTAACTTCTCCTAGTAAAAGAATTTTTTTGGTTAACAACTTGTTTTGTTGTTATCAACATTATATGGGTAAAAATTAAAATAATGTGGTCAGTTTGGCAGCTTTTTTATTTAAAAATACTATTGCCAATCTGGCATTATATTTTAAAAAGTATTGCCATTTTGGCAGCATAGTTTAGAATATTTTTTATCTTTAACCTAATTAAAATTTTCAATACGATAAGTATTGTAAGTACTTAAGAAAAAATATTTTTCTAACCTTTTGATCTAAATTTCCTGACTAATTTTAGTTTTTTTTAAATGTTTTTTGATTATTAGCAGAACCTAATATAGCGGTTCTCGAATCAGTGAAATACACTTTGGTTAAAATAAGTTCGGAGCGACCCACCGTAGTCGCTGATGGGGAGGAAGTGCGGAATGACCTTCGGTAGTCGCTACGCGGACGGAAAATTTTGTACCTCACCTATTTGAGAAAGGCTATATAGGACTTTCTAATGAGGCAAGCTGATTAAACAACAAAGCTACTTTATCTAAATCCTTATTTCCAGGAGACTGCTCTACTCCACTAGATAAATCAATACCATCAGGTTGCAACTTACTCAGAGCCTCTAAAATATTATGGGGAGTTAAACCTCCCGCCAGCATCCAGGGTTTAGCTGGTTTAAATTGTTGTAAATCTCGCCAATTAAGAGTTTTACCTGTACCACCTAACATCTGGGGATGGT
The DNA here is from genome assembly GCA_030065715.1 of Xenococcaceae cyanobacterium MO_188.B19. GTDB lineage: Bacteria > Cyanobacteriota > Cyanobacteriia > Cyanobacteriales > Xenococcaceae > JASJCP01. The sequence goes on from JASJDF010000163.1 coordinate 4,816, forward strand.
AAGCATCTAGTAAAAAAGTATCTACCACATCCTGATAAGAATCTAATTCCTCTAGAGATTCTGTGGTTTTAATCCGAAAAGCTTTGATAATTTCAATTGTATCTGGTAGAAGACTTCGTAGTTGACGACAAAAATCAGGAGATTCTGATCCATGCAATTGCACCCCAGTCAAGCTGCCATAATTTACAATCTCTATAATATTTTCAATGGTTGTATCGGCAACAACCGCGATCGCGTCTAGGTTATTTGGTAAAATACTGGTAATTTCCCGAATCTTTTCGGGAGTGACATAACGAGGGGATTTTTGGACACAGATAAAACCCAAAGCTGTCGCTCCTAACTGGGCAATATCTAAGCCTTGTTCGGCTCGAGTTATGCCACATATCTTAATTCGCATAGTATCTCATAGTAGTTTTCTGATTACTGTTAATTATTAAAAAGAAATTCTGTTTTTGACAAAGATATTTTTATAATTCCTGTAAATAAAATATAGACTAGTAATTTAGGAGTTTATACCCGCAATGATATCCACTTTGTTTCTAGCTGCCCATGCTACCCCTTCTACTATTGAATGGAATACCTCTGTTGCTTTAGTAATGATTATGTGCAATTTGTTTACTATTGCTGTTGGTCGTTATGCAATTCAAAAGTCTGGAGAAGGTCCAGATTTACCTGTGCCTAAACCTGAAGTTTGGGCAAACTTTGGTTTGCCAGAATTACTGGCAACCACTAGCTTGGGTCATATTCTTGGTGCTGGAATGATTCTAGGCTTAAGTAATGCAGGGGTTTTATAGATTCAGAGTTGAAGCATAATAAGATTCATCTAGGGGCAATTAATCGATTGCCTCTACTGTCTACTCAAGGGAAGATAATCCATCCAGAGAGCGCAATAAGTTCAATGGCATTCTACTATCGCTAATTCTAGTTCCATAGTCTGCGTTAAGATAGCCAAAATATTCTCTACGCTTTTTGACATAAGCACTAAAAAAAACTAGTCCTAATTGTTTGACATATTTTTGACCAATTTTAGGATCTGGTCCAACAGCAGCTTGGGGGAATGGAATACTACCAGAAGATTCATTAAGAACCGAAAAATGGGTTCCCCACTTAAGTAGAGTTAAATATTTTTCTTTAGTTGTTAACCAAGTAAAAGGTATTACTTGTTCTGGCAAAGCAGGAGTAATGGGATCGGAGCTACCAGAAACTAACATTACAGGAATATCAATTTGTGCCATACCTTCTTGACCAAAGAGCGCGCTAGTTAAAGGGTTAATTGCGATCACAGATTTAATTCGTTCATCTTTTAAGTCAGTAATAGTTTCAGAAGATTCTAAAGCCAAACATTGCAAGAGCAAAGAGAGATTAAACGATTCCTGAAGATTTTTACATTCTGCTTCTAATTGGGAGAAGCTCAACGGTGCTCCTCCTAATGCCAATGCTGTATAAGCACCAAAGGATTGACCAATAATTCCTACTTCTTGTGTATTAAGTTTTCCTTCATAAATTACAGTCAACTCATCTAAAAGATAAGTAATATCCAAAGGACGATTAATAAATTCTTCTGGAGGGGTTACATCATTAGCCAATCCCTTTAAAAGATTTTGAATTTGAGAAGAATTACTCCCTGGATGTTCGGGAACAGCCACCGCAAACCCTTGAGAAGCAAGGTGTTTAGCCAAATAAGCCAAACTATTGCGATCACTGCCCAAACCATGAGAAATTACTACTAAAGGCAGAGGAGTACTGGATTCAGGTAATTGTGGGATATAAACTTCTACAGGAAAAGTCCGGTTACGCTTCCTATCCCGCATTGTATAAAGTTGTTTACGAAAGGCGATATTTCCTGGTTGACTAAAATCTGGCGGAGGGTTACTATCCACCAAAGTAGATTCTAAAGTTTCTTTTTGAGCTTGTTTTTCGATTTCCAAGATTGTTTGATTGGTTTCTCGAAGAACATCAGTCAAATTTTCAATAATCTCAAATCCCCTTTCAGAATTGACTTTTATACCTTTAGTGGGGAAATGGTTCAGAAAATTGAGGAGAGTTAAACCTTCCTCATCTGCTGCTGCCATAATTAGAGCAGAACGAATGCCATAAAACCCCGATTGACCAGATTTAGTCTGAATTACTTGACCAATTTTTTCTAAAATTCTTTCTCCCTGATAAGAATAGAAAAATTGAGAGATAGATAAATAAGATATATCTGCATCAGTCACCAAAGCAATTTTCAACTTCTCTAACTGTTCTTCCTTGAGGAATTGAGCATAATCTGCCAGATTTCCTTTGATTTTACCCGTTTTTACATAAGTATCCAAAGATTTGACCGATAAAGTAAATTGAAAGGGACCATAATCGAGATAAATATCTTCGGCTGCGTCAACTTTATTAATCCAGAAATGACAAAGACTCAAGCACAAGCCTACATTAATTATTCCAGACAATAAACGCGATTTTCCTCTTGGCGAGGTACTTCGCGATTGTAATAATCCTTGGGATTTAGTATTTGTAAGGGTTTTATAATTTTTATCCCACTTTAATAATTGGGACTTGGGAAGAGAGAATAAAAATTTTTGCATATAGTTCAAGACTGCTATAAATTAAGAAATTCCGTTTGATACTAAATCCCGTTAAGGACACCACTTAAAATATGTAGTTAGTCAGGAGGCAACGGGAATTAAAGATATTTAATAATTCCAATATAAAATTGGGTTTTAAAAATCGGATTTAGTATGAATTACCTCTAATCACATTTTAACTAATCGATCTTCCCGTTTAAATCAATATAGCAACACAATTAAACTGTATATTATTTACTAGATCAGTTATCGAACCTTGGCTAATAGTACTCTAATCATTTTTACTCGCTATCCTGAACCTGGTAAAACCAAAACCCGAATGATTCCAGCTTTAGGAGCAGAAGGTGCAGCAAAATTACAGCGTCAGATGAGTGAACATACCCTAAAAACTGCTACAGAATGGCAAAAAAGTAGTGGCGGAAATATAGCAATTTATTTTGCAGGAGGAAATGTATCTTTAATGTCTAATTGGTTAGGAAAAGACTTAACTTATTATCCCCAAAAGGAGGGAAATTTAGGTTATCGAATGGAGTCTGCTTTTAATCAAGCATTTAATCGTGGTGTAACTAGGGTTGTAACTATTGGAATTGATTGTCCTGATATTAATTTAGTTATACTAAATCAAGCCTTTAGTTGTCTTTCTGAAAAGGAATTAGTATTGGGAAAAGCTGAGGATGGCGGTTATTATTTAATTGGCTTAAATTATTTGATTCCTGAACTCTTCCAAAACATTAATTGGGGCACATCTCAAGTTTTAGCTCAAACCCAAAATATTGCTAATAGTTTAAACTTAAATACTGCTTATCTACCTATGTTACGAGACGTAGATCGTCCAGAAGACTTATTTATTTGGCAAAAATACCAATAGTCGAAGTTACTCTGCCCTGAAATGACGGAGCGAAGCGAGACTTGCTCTGCTTCGACTGCGTCAATTGAATCTAAAATTTTAAATTTTCTCGTTTAAGTCCATCTACGGAAAAATAAGCCATCCTCTCCTGCATTAACAGTTAATTGTTCTATTTGACTCATCTGGGTTGGAGTTAAAACTTGATAGTTCTGAGCTACTTTGACATTAGACTCTAATTGTTGGGGATTTTCCGCAGCTATAATACAGCAGTGAACACCAGGTAAAGAAAGACTATAACCCATCGCTTGTTCCATTCCTGTTAAAAGGTGTGACTGAAATAACCTGCCATAAGCAGGTACTTTCATAGCAATAACACCTACATTTTTAGCTTGGGCTACTGGTAGTACAGTAGTAGAAAAAGGACGAGGATGATGAATATCCGCCGCATTGAGAGATATTAGAGTAGTATCAAAATCATAGCGTTGTAAAGCTTCAACAATTACATCTGGTTCATGATGTCCAGTAATACCAGAAAATCTGATTATGCCTTGTTCTTTAGCTTCCTCTACTGCTTTAATTACCCCATTTTTGCCGAATATTACCTCTAATTCTTCTAAGAAAGAGAGATGATGTATTTGCCAACAATCTAGATAATCTGTATTGAGAAGTCGGAGAGATTTTTCTAAATGTTGCCAAGCACGATCATAAGTGCGGGCATCGGTTTTACTATTTAGATAGATTTGATCGCGATAAGTTGGTAAGATTTTACCAAAATGCAATTCTGAAACACCGTAATTTTCCGCCGTATCAAAGTAGCGTATTCCTAATTGTAGAGCTTTTTCGATTAACGCGATCGCTTCTTTTTCTCTGCCTTTGGCAGATATAGGGGTTCTTCCTGCTCCTCCTAAACCTAAAATTGGTAAACTAACATCAGTCTTACCTAATATTCTTTCTGGCATAGATGAGGGAATGTTAGATAAAGCTACAGTCTGGGCTGATTGCTGAGTAATCGCTTTACACCCCAGGGCTGTCGCTGCTGCAACACTTCCGATAATAAAATTACGTCGATTAGTTTGACCGCTCATAATCCTAATATTGTCTTTAGGAGTATTGTAACGAAAACGATATTAAATCAAACAATCTCAGTAAGATCAATTCGCAATTTTGATTTCTTTTAATCGGAAATAATTTACTATCTATTAGTTTTAAGAATTGGTGTTACTTTTCAACCAAATCTTGATTTTTTTCAACCGATTGATTCTCCAACTTATTTTGACGTAATTGTTCTAGTTCTGCATCACGATTTTCCATATTTTGCTTTAATTCCTCAATTTCCTTTTCTCGCTTCTTAATTTGGCGTTTTTGACGAGTAAGCTGTAGATTACTTTTGAGCTTCATCCAGAGCATATATAATCCTGCTAAAGTTGCTCCAATTCCCATAGCCACAACCAAAGCTACTGCCAAATGAACTTGAATTTCTGATTGAGGGAGAATTTTTAAGGTTATATCTTGAGTATTTTCTAGACTAAATAAAGTAATAATTAAGCAAGTTACGAAAATTATTAAAAAATCAAAAATAATCATAGCTGATTTCAATTAAAATATTCAATTACTACTGAATAGTAGGCTAAAAAAGTGAAAAATTCGGAACAAAAGAAAAATTAATCTACAAAATTCACCAAATTAATCATTGTGAAAAAAATTCATTTTTATACTTGGATAATTGCTTTGGGTATGGCTTTTGCAACTCCTGCTAATGGCGCATCTTTATCTTTTTTACCCACAGGTTTTCAGTTAGATTCTGATGCCATACAGGATTTAGCGGTTAAGGTTGGAGATCGGATTGATTTGAGTTTCTCTCTGAATACCGATGGCTTAAATGCTAATTTACAATCTATAGATATCAGAGTAGATCAAGATCTTGGAGAATCTTCTCTTAATGCCGATAGAACTGATGCGGACGAAGCTGCATTTCCCACTTTTAGTTTTGGTGGTTCACCTCAAAACACTGGTCTCTTTTCTGCCATTTTTGAGCGTAGAGGCAATCCTGGTCTTGCTCCAAATACTACTATTGAATTGGTAACAGGGTCATTAGATATTTTGTCAGGATTAAGAAATGATGGTATTCCAGATTTGGCTGTTAGTGTAGTTTCTGCAATTGATGCTAATGGCACTGATGTGACTAATTTATTTAATTTATCAGGTCAAAGCGTAGATCTTCAACAACCTATCCCCGAATCTACTCCTATTCTCAGTTTATTAACTGTAGGATTATTAGCTGTTGGCTCAAGAGTTAAAAAATAGACAAAAAAATAGTAGGCTGGGTAATTGACCAACCTACTCTGAACGTGAGTTCTGTACGCGCAGCGCGGGCGACTCAAGCACTGGAATCAAGTTCCAGTGTCGCGCCCCAATACTGTTCTGATAAGCCTAAAAACTTAATGAAATTAGGGGGTGTGGGTAGTGTGGGTAGTGTGGGAAGTATGGGAAGAAGTGATAGAAAAAACTCCCCTCTCTTCCCTCTCTTCCTTGTCTTCTCTCTCTCTTTCTCAACAGATAACTTTTTTAACCGAACAGTATTGGGATACTCAAACCTTACCTGCT
>JASJDF010000164.1 GCA_030065715.1 Xenococcaceae cyanobacterium MO_188.B19
CAACTAAATAAGAGGTAAATAACAGTTTTTTTGGCTTCAGGTAGAGTCTGGACTCATTTGCTCATTCCAGATTTAGCGGAAAGTAGAGTAAATAAGGAACAAACCCAAAAGTTGGGAAAATATTTTAAAATTTCTCCAAGTTTGTTTATTTAAGAAAGTTTAATCAACATCAATAATTATGCTACTCAGACCAGAACATCGCAGCAAATTAGATGATACAGACGATAGGGATTTTTATGCGATTCCTCGTCTGGTTACCCATGTAGATCAAGGGTTTATTGAGCAATTGATGGAATTATATCGAGAACAATTAACGCCTAATACTCGTATTTTGGACTTGATGAGTAGCTGGGTATCTCATTTACCTGATGATATAAAATTTGACTATGTAGAAGGTCATGGGATGAATCGAGAGGAACTAGCCAACAATCCCCGGCTCGACCACTACTTTGTGCAGAATCTCAATAAAAACCCTAAACTCCCCCAATTAGATAACAATTTTGATGCAGTTCTAATTACTGTTTCAGTACAGTACTTACAGTATCCAGAAGCGGTGTTTGCGGAAATATGTCGTATTCTCAAGCCTGGAGGCAAAGTTATTGTTAGTTTTTCTAACAGAATGTTTTACCAAAAAGCGATCGCAGCTTGGCGGGATAACAGCGAAACTGGTCGAGTAGAATTAGCCAAAGGATATATTAAGTCTGTCCCCAGCTTTAGTACTCCTCAAGTAGTCGTCACTGAACCTTCTATTCCTAGTTGGCTTCAGATGTTGGGATTAGCAGGAGGTGACCCCTTCTACGCTATTATCGCAGAAAAAACTGTAGTTTTAACTGCGAATGCTTAATTTTTTTAGAGACTGCTAGAATTTAAGCTTTCCTCTTCTTCGGGAGTTTGGGGTAAGTGCAGACCACATTCTTGTTTAAGACCATTAAAGCGGGTATCTCTTTCATCGCTATCATCGGCAGTTAGAGGACGACTAGAATGCCAATCTCCCACACTTACATATCCCAAATCAAAAAAGGGATGATAGGGTAAATCATTAGCAGTTAGGTACTGATAAATATCTCTGGAATGCCAGTAGAGAATTGGGTGTATTTTGTAAATTTCCCCTTGTTGATCAACTCTTTTGAGAGTTTGACGATGTTGAGTTTGATTACTGCGTAATCCTGCTAACCAAGCAGTGGCTTTTAATTCTCTTAAAGCTCTTTGCATTGGTTCAACTTTACGGATCGAATCATAACGGTTGAACGCTTCTAGATCATTTTGTTCCCAGAGTTTCCCGTAGAGTGCCTCCATTCTAGCGGGAGACATGGGGGACTGATACACTTTCAGATTTAGTTGCAGTCTGGTAGTTAATTCTTCAGCAAATTTATAAGTTTCTGGGGGTAAATAGCCCGTATCTACCCAAATAACTGGAATATTGGGAATTACCCTCGTAACAAGATGCAGCATCACCGCAGCCTGAATTCCAAAACTGGTAGTCATCACCAAACCATCACCAAAGGTTGCTTGACTCCATTTGACTAGAGCGATCGCTTTTTCCTGGTCTAATTCTTGATTTACTAGGTTCAAATCTAGGAGAGGAACTTTAGCGGTAATACTGATCATATTTTCTAAAGAAGAGTTACTCTACAAACTATAAGCAACTTAATTTACTAAGGGTGTAAATTGATTGTGTTAACTGTAACGCAATTGCGAATATATTACAGCAAAATCTAATACTACTGCTTAGGTTCCTAAATGGGCAAATATGCTTTTGGCTAACAAGCCATTAAGGCTAAACTTTACGAATTGGGTTCACCACCAAGAGCTAGTGCAGCTTCTTCTAAAGCTTTCTTATAACTTGCACCATATTTTTTGTGTAAATGATGATTTGGGTCATTGGCAACAAACCATTCTGCCTGATACAGTTCAAAAATATCCACACCCCGTTCTAAACCAAATTTTAAAAGGGGTGGTAAAGGTCCGACTCTTCCTTTATTAGCAGGATTGGATTGGGCTGCGGTTTGTACTTCCAGAACTACTTTCGGGTCATATTGTTCAAATAAAATGCACCAATCTGCGTAGCAAGTTTTTCCTTGATTGAATAAATTGATGGCATTTTGGGTTAAACCCTGAGTACCCAGACCAAATCCTTTCTGTGCAGCAGCAGCAGCGAGTTTTCTGGCAATTTCCGTAGATTTGCCGTAATTATTGATCGTAACCAGAATAGTTTTTGGTGTTTTTAGTGTCCCAAGAAAATCAATAAAATCTAGGCTATGTTCTTCCCATTTCTCTTCACTCAGACCAATACTAGATTCTTCCCATTTCTTAGTACAGGGATTTTTTTCATAAGATACCCCGTTACCAGGATAGGACTCTGCACCCACACCAATACCAAAACGGAAATAACCAACCCAAGGTTTATCGCTAAATTCTGCGATCGCAGCTTTGATTACTTTCCGATAGTTATCTTGATAGTCTTGATCCCAAAATACTGGAGTTTTAGGAGGATTTAGCTCACAACCTTTGTTTACTTTACACTGACAGCTAACTGTATCTGTATCTTTAAGTACATAAGCAGGAGTAACAGGTTTATTGTTAAATTCTTGTTCGGATTTTTGGGCTGCACCCCATAGAAGAATATTAACTTTTTTACCTGCATCAATCCAAGGTTGGGCTGCTTGATAGACAAATGACCAGTCATACTGAGGTGAAACATCAGGACTGCGATCCACTGCTGACCAGGGTACAACGATATTAGCACCACTTACAGTAGGGTCATTGAGGATAAAACGTTCAATTCTCGACCAATCTTGAGTGGGTAAATTACTACTATTCAGAAATAATCCTCGGATCATTTCCTTATTTGATTGATTAGAAGACGAAGTTTGAGGCGAAGGAGGAGCTTTGCTACAACTAACGGGTAAAGTGCTTAGAATACAAAATATCACTGTTATCAAAAAAACAATCTTCGCTTTATCCAAGCGCGGTAGTTTATCAATCCGTCTTTTGAGCCAACTCATCACTAGCCTTCTCCCAATGCTTAATTTGCTGCTACTCAAAATTAACAAAGGACTCAAAAAATCGGGAAAACTCAATTAACGAGAGTTCAAAGTTAGTAGTCCTAAAGGATACCGCTGCCCCTTCGGGTAGAGCTACGCAAGCGCATATTAGTAGTTAGTAGTTTTTTAGCTTTGTCGAACTCTCAAAAAAAACACTCTCAACCCAAGCAAATAAGCTAAAAAACACAACAGATGAATATAAATCTATTCAAAAAAAAAAGCAGACCCAATTAAGAGCTGCTTTTTTTTAGTACCCCCAAGGGAAGTCGAATCCCTGTCGCCTCCGTGAAAGGGAGGTGTCCTAGGCCACTAGACGATGGGGGCTAGAAGGTTTTTGTTGCTTCACTCACAACGTTTTTAATCTTATCTATTATTTTGGTGAATGTCAACACTTTTTTAAAAATTTTTTCTCGGAAGCTGGTAAAGTTCGCTGTGCCTTAGTTTGTAATTGGAATTGATGAATATTGAACCTTTTACTTATTTAATTTCTGGCGAATACGACTGGTTAACATTTGTAATTCTGGTAATCGCAATTGCATAGCAACCACAAAAAATATTATAATCGCGATCGCGCTACTGGTTAATAATTGTCCTAAAAGCAGTAATAAATTACCATTTCCCAGATAATTTTCCCACAATCCACTAACTCCCCAACTGCCAAAGCCAGAAATTAGACTGGCAAAAATTAATCCTAAAAAACCCATACTCCATTCTCCCAAAGGTAAGCCATTAAGACGACGATGGAGCAACCAGAGAAAGATAGTCATTGAAACAATATTTACCCCGATAGTTGCCATCACTAAACCAGGTGCAGCAAAAGCACTGACTAGTAAAAAATCTAGAAGGGCATTGAGAAAGATATTGATAATACTAATCCGAAAAGGAGTTTCTCCATCTCCCAAAGAGTAAAAAACTCTAACTAAAACATCACGAGCCAAATAAAAGAATAATCCTAAACCATAAGCAGCAAGAAGGGGCGCAACGAGTTTAGCTGCATTCTCATCAAACTGCGATCGCTCATAAATTAATTTTACAATAGGTAGTGCCAAAGAAATAAAAATAGCGGTCAGAGGTAACATAGTAAGGGCAGTTAGAAATAAACCCTGACGAATTCTGACTTTTAATTCTCCCCAATTCTCAGGAGCAGCAAGACGAGAAAACACTGGCAGAAAGGGGACAAGAATCATGTTAGAAATAATCCCCAAAGGTGTGAGAGCGATAAAATTACCGTAGCGCATCGCAGCAGCAGCACCAGGAATAAAAGAAGCAAAAAAGAGATCAGTATAAACATTAATCTGCAACATTCCCGAAGACATAGTAGCAGGAAGCATCACTTTCAACACATCCATTACCCCAGGAATACGCCAGTTAAACCTGAGATGTAATTTTCCCATGCCCGACCGCCATTGAGCAATCAGTTGAGCCAACCATTGTAAAATAGCTCCTACCAGGGTTGCTCCTGCTAAAGCTGCTGCCCCTAGTTTGATATATTCTGGGGTATTGAGTTGATCTCCTAACTGAAATAGTAATACCCCCATAGCAATCACAATGGTAATGCTAGAAAAAAGAGGACTAATACTAGGCAGCAAATAACTATCAGAGGCATTTAGGGTGCCAAAACCAATGCCAATCAATCCAGCTAACATCGCGATCGGTGCCATAATCTGGAGTTGTAAAATGGCAACATCCCTTACTGATGCTTCTAAACCAGGAGCCAGTAAGTCAATAAAATTGCTGGCAAATAAAATTAAAATTACAGTTACAATCAGCAATACACTACTGATTAGAGTAGTAACAGTCTCTACTATAGGTGCAGCTTCGGATTTATCTCTTTTGGATAAAACACTAACCAAAGCGCTATGAAAAGGACCATTAATTCCCCCTAGTAGAATCAGTAAGAAGCCTGGAATAACATAAGCATAAGCATAAGCATTAACTACTGTCCCTACTCCAAAAGCAGCAGCAATTAACTGCTCTCTTACTAAGCCAAAAACTTTACTAATCAGGGTGGCAGCAGCAACTATACCAGCAATTCCAGCAAGAGAGCGAGAGGTTTTTTTCTTATTGACCATCTATGTTAAAATCATGAACTTAATTTGAGGTATCAAAGGGTCTTCTACATAACCTATACCTTGATAACCCCAACGTTGCAAGATACCTTTTAAGGCAGTAGCAGAAGTAGATTCTACATTTAACTCACTGCTCATACTCTTACCATGAGTATTAATATAACTAAGAGCTTCGTAATCTTCTTTGAATACTAGTAGATAGCTGGTCATTTTATTTGAGTCTTCGTCTTCGATTCTGGCAACTAAATATTTACCATCTTTTTGGGATCTAATTAGATAATTTATTTGAGATAACATTAAAAATTATTGAAGAAATACAATGAAAAAGTTATTAGTCACAGGGGCAAGTGGCTTTTTAGGCTGGAATTTATGTCATGTTGCCAAAGCTAACTGGCAAGTTTATGGAACATATTTTACTAACTCTGTTGCCATAGATGATGTTAACTTATACAAAGTCGATCTTACAAATTTTACGGCTTTAAAAGAATTTTTTACTACTATAGAACCTGATGCTGTAATTCATCTGGCAGCAGCTTCTAAACCTAATTTTTGTCAGAATAATCCTGAGTTATCTTATAAAATTAATGTTACAGGTTCGGTTTATTTAGCTCAACTCTGTGCAGCAGCAAATATTCCTTTGGTTTTTACTTCTACAGATTTAGTATTTGATGGAAAAAATTCTTTTTATACTGAAGAGGATACGGTTTGTCCCATATGTATTTATGGAGAACATAAGGTATTGGCAGAACAAAAAATCTTAGAAATATATCCTGATGCTGCTATTTGTCGAATGCCTTTAATGTTTGGCGTTCCTTCTCCCGTAGCGAATAGTTTTATTCAAGGTTTTATTAAGACTTTAAAAGACGAACAAGAACTTAATTTATTTATTGATGAGTTTCGTACTCCTGTAAATGCAACTACCGCAGCACAGGGATTATTATTGGCTTTAGAAAAAAGAGTCAATGGTGTTTTACACTTGGGAGGAAAAGAAAGAATTTCTCGCTATAATTTTGGTTTATTGTTAGCAGAAGTTTTAGAGTTAAATCAAGATTTAATTGTACCAGGAAAACAAGCAGATGTAGTCATAGCTGCTCCTCGTTCTCCTGATACTTCTTTAGATAGTAGTAAAGCTTGGCAGTTGGGTTATCAAGTATTTTCTTTACGAGATGAATTAATAGCAATATCAGATTCAATATAGTAATAAATTTGGGTTTTAGGGAATCCGTGCATGATACCGCGACCCATTTAGTAAGACGTACCTGATGAGTAGAAGAAACGCCCTAATTAAATTAGGGATGTAAACAATCAGTAATAATTCTTTCTAAATTAATATACAAATAGTTTTGCTTATCTATTTAGTTTATCTATTTAAAACTTGAGATAGTTTTTTAAGACCTTCATTGATTTTTACTGAATCTAATTGAGAATAATCAAAAATAAATTCTCCTTGATTTTGAGACTGCAAATAATATTTTCTAGCACTAATTAAACCAATTTCTGCTGCTGCTGCTTTTTGAATTATCAAATCATCGGGTAACTGGGTTTTAATTTTTACCATGAGGTGAATACCCGCATTTGCTCCGATAATAGTGACTCTTTCTCCTACCTTGTATCATCACTCTATGAATTATCGTTCTGTCGTTTTGTTTGGCAAAGCTGCTTTAGTAGAAAAACAAGAGGAAAAAATGACTACTTTGAGGGTTTTTACAGAACATATGATCTCTGGACGTTGGCAAGATGCACGTATCCCCGATTCTCAACTTGCTTCTGGAATTGAGATTCCTAAGAACATAGCAAATTATTATCGAGGAAAATAAGATAAGTAATAGAGTGAATAAAGTCAAAACTAAGTTCTTGCATTCTCGACAAGTTAATAAAATGATTTCCAAATTGTTAAATTGAATAAGAAGATTTAAAAAATCATTAATGAACCAAGAGAAATATAATGCTGCAACAGGCTGCTTAGTAGGTGCATTAGTAGGAGATGCTGCGGGAGCTACTTTAGAATTTCTAGAACAGGATCCTACAGTAGAAGATGTAGCTTGGGCGATGAGTATACCAGGTGGTGGAGATTTACAAGTTGCACCAGGGCAAATTACCGATGATGGAGAATTAACCTTATGTTTGGCACAAGCTTTAGCTGAAAGTAAAATTTTCGATCTAGAAAAAATTGCCCGTAGCTATGCAAAATGGGTAGAATCTAGTCCTTTTGATATGGGTTTTACTACATCTTATTCCCTAGGTTCATACAGGAATATTGATGTTAGCCAGGAAAGTTATGCAGCAGTGATGAAAAAGTCTGCATCTAAATTGTGTATTGGTTCAAAAGCTAATGGTAGTTTAATGCGAAATACACCTTTAGGCATTTGGGGACATAATTTAGATGCTTCAGAAATTGCTGATTTTGCCATACAGGATACTTCTTTATCCCATCCTAATAACAGTTGTGGTTATGCAGTTGCTTGTTACTCTATTGCTATTGCTACTTTGATTAAACAGCCAGGCAAAAGAGAGTTAGCTTTCAGTAACGCTAAAGCATGGTTAGATTCTCAAGCAGATTCACTAAAAGATCAATATCAGTATCATTGTTGGGCAGAAGTTGGCAGTTGGCTAATGGATGCAGCAGATAATGTTAATGTCGAGTACTTTCCTCAGATTGGCTTTATCAAAATTGCTTTTACCCATGCTTTTCGTCATTTGCTATTAGGTTCAGATTATGAAAATGCTATTTTTGAAACTTTATTAGGTGGAGGCGATACGGATACAAATGCTTGTATTGTTGGTGGTTTAATTGGTGCAGCGGTTGGCGTTGATAATATTCCCGAAAATATGCGTGATGCTGTTTTAAATTGCGACACAACTCAAGGTAAACATCCTCGTCCCGATTTTTTGCATCCTCGACAAGTGGATGAGTTGATTTCTCGACTATTAAATTAATTGCGGATTTACGGATTGTTGGTTGACACATAAGTTGAAAATTGTTTGATGCTACAATTAATGTACTTAAGTAAGTACATTCTTATGGAAATACTCAATTTTACAGAAGCAAGACAAAATTTTAAAGCTGTTTTGGATCGAGTGACTAGCGATGTTGACGCTACAGTTGTGGTTCGGCGGGAAGGGGATGATGCGGTGATTATGTCCAAAAGTCACTACGATTCGATTATGGAAACTCTGTATTTATTGCGATCGCCTGCTAATGCTCAAAGACTTAGAGAATCTATTGTAGCAGTAGAAGCAGGTTTATTAGAAGAACACGATCTTATAGATGTAGATGAAGATTTAACCACTGGAGAAAACTCAAGTGCGTAAATTAGCTTGGGATAAAAACGGTTGGTCTGATTATCTGTATTGGCAGCAACAAGACAAAAAAACTCTCAAGAAGATTAATCGATTGATACAAAATATTTTGGTATCTCCTTTTGAGGGTATAGGGAAACCAGAGCCTTTGAGAGAAAATTTATCGGGTTATTGGTCGAGAAGAATCGACGAAACGAATCGACTGGTTTATCAAGTCACCGATGAGTACATAACAATTATTTCATGTCGTTACCATTATTAAGCTACATATCATTCTGGCTTAAATCTCAATTAGTTTGTTCTAGTTTTGCTTGGAGCTTTATTCACCTCTACATGAAATGTATTAGAGATTTATATAGCGTTTTTTACCGTCATGAGATGTTATTACCTATTCCCTAAAACCAAGATTTACTATACTTCATCCAGGGCGAAAATTGCTATACTATTGTGTTTTTAATGCTGATAAAGCTGCTTTGATTAATTTATAGTAATGAGGTTGAGTAACATCAACTTGTTGAGCGTTATCTCTTTTTGTTCCTAATAAACCAAATTTATTACCTTTACTAATTGCTAAAACTTTTCCTTGGGGATTGCGAATTCTTAATTCACCAGGAGAGTCTTGTAAAACACAAGCATAGATTCTACCTTGATAATTGAATTGAGCTTTTTTAATATTATTTTTGGGCTTTTCAATAATAGTCTCAACCACATTATTTTTAGGAATCTTAGGAAGCCTGACTCCCACAATTTCTAATTCAATATTAGTGTTTCCATTCCAAGTGTTTTCTTGGATTTTGTAAGCAATATCAAGAGTTCTAGGTAAGGGTAAATATTCTCCCCATCGCCATGCGATCGCTTTTTTTTCTACTTCTGCGTCATTTTCTTGAATAGTAAGTTTTAGATGATTTTTTCCAACCATTTTTTGCTCTTTAATTCTAACATTGGGAGTCCAGAAAACAGGAAAATGATTACCAATTCCCCAAGGTTGTAAATCATCAATTTGTTGATAGAGATCGAGATTAATTTGTTCGAGTTTGGCTTGGGAATCTATTTTTACTAAAGGCTTTAGATGTTCTATTTTTAAACATTGATGGGCAAATTCACTAAGTTTTTGTTCTAGAGCTGATAAATTTTTGGCTTTAAAACTAAATCCTCCTGCTGCTTTATGTCCGCCAAATTTTCCTAATAAATCGCGACAATAATCTAATGCCTCAAAGATATTAAATTCTTCAATTCCTCTAGCAGAACCTCGAATGATGCTCTTTTTTTTATCTTCGTAAGTACCAATAAATACAGGAACACCATAACGCTCTACTAAACGAGAAGCGACAATGCCAATTACTCCATGATGCCAGTTTTCACCAATTACAACTAATACCCTTAATTCCTTCCAAGGAATTGGTTTAGTTTCCACTATGGCTATGGCTTCTTCTTGTATTTCTTCGCAAAGTAATTGTCTTTTACTATTAATTAGTTCGCATTCCTTAGCTCGTTCTAAAGCAATATCAGGATCGTCTGTAGTTAGTAATTCTATGACTAATTGAGGATCGCCAATTCTTCCTATGGCATTAATTCTAGGACCCAGTTTAAAGCCAATATCATCGGGTTGTAATTGGGTAGAATCTAGTTCTTTAAATAAAGAAATTTCTTCGGTTTTAACTCCCGCAACTTGCATCAAGGCTCTAACTCCTGCTAATTCTGAATGGGGTAGCTGGCGCAAGCCTTTTTTTAACCAACGACGATTTACTCCTACTAAGGGCGCAAGATCGGCGATCGTTCCCAGGGTAAATAGTTCTAAAATCTGATTGGTGATTCCTTCAATTTTACCTAAACTCTCAGCTAATGCGATCGCCAAAACATAAGCAACTCCCACTCCTGCTAAACCCCTATAAGGAGATTCAGTTGGTAATAACTTGGGATTGAGTATGGCATCTGCTGGGGGAAGTTTTGGGGGGAGATCGTGATGATCCGTAATAATAACCGTTAAACCCAACTCTACAGCGTGTAAAATCGGCTCATAAGCAGATATACCATTATCCACAGTGAGAACTACACCCACTCCTGTATTGGCAAATTCCTCAAC
>JASJDF010000165.1 GCA_030065715.1 Xenococcaceae cyanobacterium MO_188.B19
AACATGACAGTGCCTAGTTTGAGCTTGAATCCTAAAATGGCGACCAACCACCCCGTCATGGTCGTCCCAAGATTGGCTCCCAGAATAATTCCCAAAGCTGCCGAAAACGGAATTAGTCCAGCGCTAACAAACCCCACTGTTGCTACTGTAGTTGCACTGGAAGACTGTAAAACTGCCGTAGCTAACGCCCCAGTCAATACCCCCGATATCGGTGTGCGGGTAAATTGCATCAATGCACGACGCATTGCGCTTCCTGCTAGGGTTTTTAGAGCATCAGTCATGACAACCATCCCCAACAGAAATAGCCCTAAACCTCCCAGTATCTCGATGATGATCACAGATCGTAGTTTTCTAAGTTCTCTTTTTTGTGATGTATGGAGTCACCAAAATATCCTTTCCCCGTAATTCAGACTACGATACTTAAGATTGTGTCCCCTGATAAATCTATAATTTCATAATTTAACTTTATGCGGAAGGGGGACTGATTCGCTACAATATTTCTTGCCCGTTTCTGTATTGGTAAAAATCATGGTAGCTTCTGAAACTCGATCTTTATCCCTCATCGATATCGCTAAAAACACTTGTCAAGCAGCTAGAAAACTAGCGGTACTCTCTACAGAAGACCGTAATCAGGCTCTAGAAGCGATCGCAGAAACTTTAACCATAGGGACTCCGCAGATATTAGAAGCCAATCTTGCTGACTGTGAAGCAGCAGAGAAAGATGGGATTTCCCCTTCTCTTTATGCCAGATTGAAACTGGGAGAAAGTAAACTTAAAAGTGCGATCGCAGGTGTAAGAGATGTAGCTAAGTTACCCGATCCTGTCGGGACAGTACAAATCCATCGCGAGTTAGACGCAGGACTAGTTTTGAAGCGGGTTACTTGTCCTTTGGGAGTATTGGGCATTATCTTTGAAGCACGACCAGAAGCTCTAATTCAAATCACTAGCTTGGCAATTAAGTCGGGGAATGGGGTAATTCTGAAAGGGGGAAGAGAGGCGATTCGTTCTTGTCAAGCTTTGACTCAAATCATCCAGCAAGCATTAGCTAAAACTAAAGTTTCTCCTGATACAGTGCAATTATTAACCACTAGAGAAGAAATTAAGCAATTATTAGACTTAGATCAATACGTGGATTTAATTATTCCCAGAGGTTCTAATTCTTTTGTGCGTTATGTCCAAGACAATACTCGTATTCCTGTTTTGGGACACGCAGATGGCATCTGTCATCTCTACATAGATCGTAGTGCCAATATGGAAACCGCCGTTACCATTGCTATAGATGCAAAAACCCATTATCCAGCAGCTTGTAACGCGATCGAAACTCTCCTAGTCCATAGAGATATTGCTCCCCAAATATTGCCCCAAATTGCCTCCGCTTTGACCGAAAAAGGTGTAGAATTGCGAGGCGATGCAACAACAAGTGAAATTATTGCTGTCAAACCAACTAGAGAGGAAGATTGGAGTGCTGAATATAGCGACTTGATTCTGGCAATCAGAGTGGTGGACTCTTTGTCAGATGCGATCGCCCATATCAATAACTATGGTTCCAAACATACGGAAGCTATCGTTACAGAAGATACGGAAAGGGCGGAGCAATTTCTTAATCAAGTAGATGCAGCAGGAGTGTATCATAATTGTTCTACTCGCTTTGCTGATGGCTTTCGTTATGGCTTTGGAGCAGAAGTAGGCATTAGCACCCAACAAATGCCCCCTCGTGGTCCCGTAGGGTTAGAAGGGTTAGTAACTTACAAATATCAAGTTACAGGTCAAGGACACATTGCAGCATCTTATACAGGTAATAACCCTAAACCTTTCACCCATAAAGATTTTTAAGTTAATTGTTAGCAGTTAGCAATAAACAATGAACCATTAACGATGCCCTAAAGGATACACCTTCGGATAAACGATGGACAATCAACAAAAACTTTAATTATGGATTCAATACAAGTTACAGGAATTCGCTGTTACGGATATACAGGATATTTACCAGAAGAACAAGTTTTAGGACAATGGTTTGAGGTGGATTTAACCTTGTGGTTAGATTTGACTCCTGCTGCTAAAAGTGATGATATTACAGACACTTTCGATTACCGAGAAGCAATATTTTTGGTTAAGGATATGATCAAAAATTCTAAATTTGCCCTGGTAGAAAAATTAGTTGATGCGATCGCCAATAAAATTCTTAGTCTGGACAAAATTCATCAAGTTCAAGTCAAACTATCCAAACCTGGCGCACCAATTCCTGACTTTGGCGGTAGGATTACACTGGATATTACTAGAAGTTTAGATAATGTATCCTAGCATACAAAATTTTTACCAAATGACAACTCGTAAAATCACTTAATATTTCGCAATCTAAAGATCAATTTTAGGCAATTATGACCAAGAGGATTGGGCATATTATCTGTCAGATTAGTGTTAGGAAGTCCCTTAAGACTTTGTCTGATTAATATGTTTAACAATTCTTGGTTTAAAAAATGAAGCTCAGACTATTAACTCATCCAATTTGGCAATATATGAATCAACCAGTTTTAGACCGCCATTCAGTGTGGAATTTCCAAAGATTTTGGTACTTTTACCGACTTGAGTTACTTCGTAAATGTTGGCAACAGGAATGCTCTCAAAAAAGTCATCCCTATCGCTAATATCGTTTTCCTTTAAGATTGCTACAGATGATTGATTCAGCTTAAACCTTTCTGAATTCTGTACGCGCAGCGACTACCGAAGGTCGTTCTCAATTCCCACAAATTTAAAGTGTTGTATCTAAACAGGATTTAGTATTACTCTACCTCACCAGTACGAGACTTGCTATATTTGAGAAGGGCTATATTTATTATTAATTATTGAGGAGCTTCCTTACAGGTCAAAATAATTCGAGTTAAAGGTTTGTCTTGACTAGATAAGTCTAATAGCTCTAAATTACCTCCCATAGCTTCTAGCAAAGTTTGAGATAGTAATAATTTCATGTTCGGGGAAAGATCAATTTGTTGAGCAATAGCTGCGATTTCTTCTAAGCTATTGCTTTGTACTGATTGATTATTAGATGGTGTTTTTTGCCAACCTTCACCAAAGCAATTCAACTCAATTTCAACACGAACATTTTGAGACTCAGCTATAGAAGAAGTGGTGACTTTAATTATTCCTTCTTCCATTAAAGTAATGCCACCATCAATTAAATTAACCATAAGTTGAACTAGGCAACGACGATCTCCATATACTTTTAGGTCAGGGTCTGGTGTAACAATGTTTAATTTTAAATTGCGGTTAGCAGCTTGTAGATAAATCAGACTATAAACTTCTTCCAAAATTGCTGCTAAAGATAAGGACTCGTAATTGAGTTTATTAGTACCACAATCAACCTTAGATACAGCAATAATTTGATCAATTAATTTCATTAATTTCAAAGCAGAATTATAAGCCTGATTAATAAACTCTTTCTGCTCTTGGGGACTGTCACACAAATCCGATAAAATCAATTGATGTAACCCAATTAGACTACTTAGAGGTGACCTAATCTCATGAGAACTTTTAGCCAAAAATGCAGCTTTGAATTGACTCATTTGTAGAGCCATTTGGTATGCCAATCTGGTTTTTTCTAGTTCCTCTTGTAAATCCTCAATTGTACTCATAAGTTAGGTCAGCAAGTTGGTTTATTGTTTAAGTTCAGCGTAGGAAGCAGTGTTTATATATTTCTCGACGAAAATTGAACACTACCTTGGCGTAGAATCTGCCAATTATTTTCTTTCCATTGAACAACAGTAGATGGTAAACCGCTACCTGTTATTGTAGATTCTTGTTTGATTACTAATACTTCAGGGAAAGCTTGAGCAATTTTTGCCATTTCCCTAAGAGGAGATTCTCCTGACAAGTTGGCACTAGTGGTCGCTAAAATTCCAGTTTGACTCAATATTTCTAGGGCGATTTTACTATCAGGAATCCTGATTCCCACAGTTTTAGCATTAGTGGGATTGATCGCATTTGGTACAGCATCAGAGGCTGGTAAAACTAAAGTTAATGCACCAGGAAAGTATTTGTTAGCTATTTGCTGCCAAATATCAAATTCTAGGGTAGTTCCTGAGATATAAGGGAATAGATCATCTAAAGAAGCAGCCATCAGAATCAAGGGCTTATTTGCTGGTCTGCGCTTGATTTGGAATATTAAATTGGCTAACTTGGGTTTAACTGCTAAAGCTGGAACGGTATCTGTAGGAAAGCTTACTACTTTTCCCGCGATCGCGCCAGCTATTAGCTCAGTTTGAGACACTAAAGTCATTATTTACTAGTTAATTACCGGGAAATCCAACATACCAGAAGTAAGTCACCATTGGCACAACAGTCGCTACAATTAGTATTACGATTACCCAAACAAAAGCACTACCTGCATCTGTATCTTCAGCTTTTGTAAAAGTTCCTTCTACCTGAATTTCCTCTTCAATGACAGGGGGACCAGGATCTTCTTCTCCTGATAATAGCGCAACTAGGCGATCGCTGGCATCGATAAAAGCTTGATTGTATTTATTGCCTTTTCTGAGGTTATAACCTACAGTTTCTTCCACAATGCTTTCAGCAATGTCAGGAGTTACAGTTTCTGTTGCTGTTGTGCCTGTACGTAGAGCCACGTTATTAGTTAGGGTATCCATGACCAAAAGGGTTTGGTTAGCTTGTTCTTCAGCAGAAGGATACCAAGTGGTAAAGATTTCATCTGCCAAACTATCAATGGTTTCACCATAGTCTAAACGCCGTACTGCCACCATTCTAATTTCTTGACCAGTTTGTTGAGCTGTTTTTTTGAAGATACCAGTCAATTTGTTTTGATTCGCTAAACTAATTTCATCAGCTTGGTCAATTACCCAAACATCTTGAGTATTAGGACTGTCTAAATCATAAACTCCTGTAGCTATAGCAGGAGCAGCCATTAGGAGCGAAAAAAATCCTAACAAAATTATTGATTTGAGCCAGTAACTGACTTTAACAATTCCCATGTTTTTTTGGTTCATTTTCTTTAATCTAAGGCTAATTTTTCCAAATAAGATACGCAAAATAAATTAAAAAGCCAAAACCGCAATGATAAACTTTCCAGTATTAATATTGTGATTCAAGAGGCGACCAGCTAGAAAGCCTCTTTTGCGGTCAAAGTAATCAAATTATATTTTTTTTTGAGATAGCTGGTAACTCTTTTTCCTAACACTATAGGAATGTGACATTGATACAACTAAAAGTAGAATCATGAAAATTCGCATTGGTAACGGTTATGATATCCATCGCCTTGTTCCGGAAAGACCATTAATTTTAGGAGGGATCACCATTCCTCACGAACTAGGCTTATTAGGGCATAGTGATGCAGATGTACTTGCTCATGCCATTATGGACGCTATGTTAGGAGCACTGAGTTTAGGGGATATAGGACACTATTTCCCTCCTAGCGATCCTAAATGGTCGGGGGCAAATAGTCTAGTTTTACTAGAGCAAGTTGATCAATTGATTCGAGATCGACATTGGCAAATAAGTAATATTGACTCGACAATAGTAGCAGAACGACCCAAACTGAAGCCCTATATTAAACCAATGGGGCAGAAACTAGCCCAAACTTTAGGATTAGAGGATAATCAAATAAGTGTTAAAGCCACTACAAATGAAGGCTTAGGAGCTGTGGGAGAAGAAGCGGGTATCTGTGCTTATGCGGTGGTCTTGTTGGAGCAAGTTGTGCCATAAAGTAAGGTGATGAATAATCTTCTCGATTAACTGAGTACTGAAAGTCCCAACGCTTATAGATACTTAGATTAATCTTGCGATATTTATCTTAGATGTCATGTATTGGATGTCATTCCATTATTATTTAGGTTAAGTTTGAATAGCAAAATTAGAGAGATTGTGACAGAGAGAAAATATTTTGAGGTTAGTCAACCTTTAAAGTAAGTAAAATTGCGGTCAACACGGTGATTACGAGACAATAAGGTCTTGTTGGATTCCAATCAAGAACGACTGTCAAAGGTGGATATGCTCATTGACCAAATAGCATTCCTCACCGTCAACATCGCGATTAGAGAAGCTCCTAAAATCAAGGGTCTCTCCCGCGGTAAAAGTTTTCCCCTTTCGTAGTCTCTATCAATCTGCAAATTTGTGCAATCAATATGTAATAAAAGTATGGGCGTAGTTTTAGAAATTGGTAACAAAGTTTATACAGCCGAAGATGTAGCAGGGTTGCTGGCAGAATATCAAATGCTGCCTAAACTAGCCCAAGAGATTATTATCGATGAGGCTATTGCTGATGTTGAATGTTCAGAAGAGGATCAAACTTTAGCATACAATCAATTTTGTCAGCAAAACCAGATTTCATCAGAAGAACAGATGGCAACTTGGCTGGCAAAACAAGGTTTAAATAAAAAACAATTAGAGAAAATTATTACAAAAAAACTCAAAATTGATAGATATAAAGAGGAGAACTGGGGGAACAAAGTAGAATCATATTTTCTACAACGCAAGGCTCAACTAGACCGAGTTGTCTATTCCTTAATTAGAATTGACCGAGCTGAACTAGCTCAAGAATTATACTTTCGCATTCAAGAAGGAGAAAGTACTTTTCGTGAGTTAGCAATGGAATACTCCAAAGGTACAGAAGCTCAAACAGGAGGACTCATTGGTCCTATAGAGATGAATGCGCCTCATCCTAAAATTGCTCAAGTTCTCGCCACCTCCAAGCCAGGTCAATTGATCCCGCCAACGCGTGTCGGAGAATGGATAGTAATTATTAGGCTCGAAAATTTCCTCTCTGCCAAATTAGACCCTCCTACTAGACAAAGAATGCTTGATGAGATGTTCCGACAATGGCTTAATTCGGAAATCGAACAAAAAGTCTCTTTTTCTTCTTTGCAATCACCAGTTCAGCTTACTTAAAATATGAGTAATACAAGTACCACTCAACTTGTCGAACAATTTTTATCACTTGTTCCTCAATTTAATCAACTTCCACCAGCAGAAATTAGCAAACTTGCTAAGAATCTCAAACCATTAAGGTATGGTATCGGGAAAGTCCTGGTAATGCGGGAAAAAATGCAAGGACAAGTCGCCATTATCTCCGAAGGAGAGGTGCGAATTCTTGGCTACGATACCCGTACCAAAATGCCAACCACTCTGGACAAACTCAAGCCAGGACAAATTATTGGTTGGATTAACCTAGCAAGAAATGTTCCCTGTGAGACGGCTATGGCTAGTACAGAGGTCGTCTGTCTGGCTTTAGATAATGAGTATTTTTTAGAACTCTTAGATAAATACCCTCAACTGCAACAAGAATTTCGCGATCGCGTTGCTAATATAGAAGTATTTGATATTCTGGGGATTCAACTGGAAAAAGAAGCCCAAGGAGACTGGGAACTTAAAACTCTGGCTCTAGAAGCAGCAAAAGAAGCAGAAATTTACCATTTACCACCAGGAGAACACCAATTAAATTCTGAATTAACCAAGCCCTTACTAGACAATAGCCGTATTTGGTTAGTAAGCGGTGGTGGAACAATTGAAGAGTTCCCTATAGGTAGTCGTCTAGATTTTACCAAAGATCGTCGCTCAATAATTGTTACAGGGGATAAACCAGCTCGGTTACTATCTATTCCCCGTAGTAAATGGTTTGGTAGCGATGCTAATGGAATACAAGAAGGATTAGTTCCCGTCTCATCTCGTTCGGTTGCTCAAAATATCTCAACTGATATTGAGTGGGGTGAAAATGTTGCAGAAGCAGAAGAACCATTACCTTTAGTTCCCACCGAACCAGTAGAAGAAGAGAGTACTGACACTAAAGATTATCCTTTCTATGCTGGAAGAACTCCTTTGGATGTGGGAGTTGCTTGCTTTCAAATGTTGAGCAAGTACTTTAATATGCCTTTCCGCAAAGAGGTAATCCGTCGGGTTCTTTCCGAACAACTCCAAAGAACTAGTATTCTATCTTTACCCCTGTGTGGTGCAGTATCGGAGTTGATGGGTTTAAATCCCCAACTAATTACAATTCCCAGTAAAGCTTTCACCCGCTTGGAAGGACCTTGCTTTGTGCGTTGGCAAGATAGCTTGGCTTTAGTTTATGCTATCAGCGAAAAAGAATTAGTCATTGCTGTACCAGAACTAGGATTACGGAGGTATAGTCCAGAGGATTTTCTCTCCACTTGGGGGGAAAGCGGAGAAGTACTGTTACTTCAAAAAACCAAAGAAACACCCCAAGAACGTTTTGGCTTAAGTTGGTTTTTACCATCTCTACAAAAATATAAACGAGTTTTAATCGAAGTATTTGTCGCTTCTTTCTTTGTTCAGTTGTTTGCCTTAGCCAATCCTCTGATGATTCAGGTAATCATTGACAAAGTAATTAGCCAAAATAGCGTAGATACTTTGGGTTATCTAGTTACTTTCCTCATTGTGATTAATATCTTTGAGGCTTTACTAACAACCCTGAGAACCTATCTTTTCGTTGACACCACCAATCGCATTGATTTGACTCTAGGTTCGGAAATTATCGATCATATGCTGCGTCTGCCATTGCGTTATTTTGAACGGCGACCAGTAGGGGAAATTTCGACCCGTGTTAATGAATTAGAAAAAATTCGCCAGTTTTTGACAGGAACAGCCCTCACAGTGGTATTGGATTCAGTATTTTCTGTGGTCTATATCGCTGTAATGATTATATATAGTCCTTTGCTAACAGCGGTTTCTTTGGCAATTATCCCTGTTTTCATTGGTCTAACTCTAATCTTCTCGCCCACTATTAGAAGACAATTGCGAGTAAAAGCGGAACGCAATGCTGAAACTCAATCCTATCTAGTCGAGATACTTACTGGAATTCAAACGGTTAAAGCCCAAAATATTGAATTGCGTTCTCGCTGGCAATGGCAAGAACGCTATGCTCGTTATGTTTCTACTGGATTTAAAACTGTAATTACTTCGACTCTGGCTAGTTCCGCGAGTGGTTTTCTCAATAAACTCTCTCGGGTTTTAATCATCGGTATGGGGTCATTTTTGGTACTAGATGGCAAACTTACTTTGGGTCAGTTGATTGCATTCAGGATTATTTCTGGTTATGTAACTTCTCCCATTATGCGTTTAGCTAACTTATGGCAGAATTTCCAAGAAACAGCTTTGTCCTTAGAACGTCTAGCTGATATTGTAGATCATCCAGAAGAAGGAGAAGAAGACCGCAACAATATTCCGATGCCAGCAATTAAAGGAAACGTAAAATACGAAAATCTCTCCTTTAGATTCAAAAATAGTGGTCCCCTACAACTTAATAACATCAATCTGGATATTCCCCCAGGAACTTTTACAGCGATAGTTGGGCAAAGTGGTGCTGGTAAGAGTACTTTAACTAAGCTCATTTCTCGCTTATATGACCCAGAATCAGGCAGAATTTTGATTGATGGATATGACATCAACCGTGTAGAACTTTATTCTCTACGCCGTCAAATAGGGGTAGTTCCCCAAGAAACTCTGTTGTTTGAAGGCACAGTTATGGAAAACATTGCCCTGACTAATCCTGATGCGACAACAGAAGAAATTATTGCTGCTGCTCAAATTGCTGCTGCTCACGAGTTTATCATGGGCTTACCCAATGGCTACAACACTAGAGTAGGGGAAAGGGGTTCAGCTTTATCTGGAGGACAAAGGCAAAGAATCGCGATCGCGCGTACTATATTGCAACAACCTGCTATGTTACTTATGGACGAGGCTACCAGTGCTTTGGACTATAATACGGAACAGCAAGTATCCCGCAATCTCAAAGAGGCTTTGAAAGGTCGTACTGTGTTCTTTATCACTCACCGTCTAGGAACAATTAAAAATGCGGACATGATTGTGATGATGGATGCTGGTTCTGTCGTAGAACAAGGTAACCATGAAGAGTTAATGGCTCTGAGAGGTCGTTATTACTATCTCTATCAACAACAGGAGTCTTCAGTATAGAAATTTAGTTCAAATATCATTTTTTGATTAATAAAGGGTGTGGCATTGCCACACCCTTTACTTTTTATTTATTAAGACAAGAAAAAAGCTTTGGGAGTCTTGCCGTGTTTCGACCCCAAAGCTTTTCTCTTTTACACTTACTCCTCACACAGCTATAAGTATAGAGCTGTTTTCTTAAAATATCCTGTTTTCTAGTGACAGTTTACAAATTGTCACTCTAAAGGAGGTAATACCATTTCTCTAAAAATAAAAACCACTGATTTCAAACTAGATGCTGTTTAAGTCCAATCTTGTTGTTCACCTGATTTAAAGCGTTCTTTATAAGGGTGTTCTCCTTGATAAATTTGGCGGGTTTTTTGATATAGTTCTGCTTCTGTAAGCTGCCAATTCTGTAATACTGTTTGTAAGTCTTGTTGAATATCTCGCGCTCCTGGAAATCCTTGATAACGAATAGTGAGACGAGCTAATTCTAGTAAATTATAGTCGTCGGGTTGCCCTTGGAGTAGATTTTCCAAGACAGCGCGGTCTTTTTTGGCTCTAGGGTGGTTTTGATCTTGGGTTTTCATATTATAAATAATGAAGAATTATTCCAAATTCCTAATCTCATTATGATGCACGGTTTTATCCCACCAAAGCGTTATTTCCCTTACTTAACTTGGA